>JBKPIZ010000420.1:0-8102 GCA_046730495.1 Pseudomonadota bacterium | reverse complement strand
CATTAGGCCCGTGCCATGTCCGCTTTTCCCCCGAAAGCGGACATCGTTCAGCACGGTGGCAATGTTTGCTTTGTGCCACTTTCGGACATACGCGGTCCTTGGTCGTGCGGCTCGATTAAGTTGAGCCCACGCAAGTAAATCGGGTTGCTTCGACGAGCGCCGATGTCTGCTTCCCAAATCTATGGGCGCCCGGCACTCCGGAACGCCTTTGCCGCCTTTGCAGCAGATTCGAAGGTGGCGAATGCCTCGTTAGCTGTCATAGCAATAGTTGTCTCAACGTCAGACAAACTACCTCCCCCCGCCGCAGCCAGCACCGCAGAAGCTGCCGCCTTTGCGTCAGGGACTTCACCAATGGCCAGCCAGTCGTGGTGACCAAATGTCAAATACCACGCGGTGAGCCTACCTCCGACGCTCTGGAAGAGCTTGGCGACAGCTTCCTCACGATTTTCTGGCTTAGCCAGCATGCCTTTGATGGCGTCTGACGTGAACCGACCACGCGAGATGAAGATTGGCATGGCATCTCTCCTGGAATACTTCGTGTACTTGATCAAACGGAAAAGTGGCCGCCTACGAGCAGGCGGCCATTGTGTGGAAATTCAGCCCACGTAGGCCGCCCGCCGCTGGGCTTCGACCTCAACGACAGTCTTTGGCTCCGCCGGTAACTGAAGAACCGTAGCTTGCTGATCCTCGCTCAGCGATGTCAGGAGCACGATTTGGCCGTCTGGAAATTCCAGCGCATCGTGATGGGTGGCGACCTTGTCTTTGTTGATTTGCCGAAAGATCGCTGTCTTGTGCTTGATTACGTTATCGTGCCACGGCCATAATCTAAGCTGGAAACGCTTAACCTCGTGAGCGAAAGCTAACTCAGTTCCCGGTAGAACGCAGACTGCAACAGTCGCATCTTCCGATGCCGCAAATCCTCGGGTACCCGTGCCAAAGCCGCGCACGGTAAGCTTGTCGCCGATTTTGGCAGGCCGTGATTTGACGCTGTGAAGGCTGTAGTCACACATTTCGAAACTCCGTCATAACAAGCCCTCACCCGAGTAAAAATTACGACAAAGCGGGACCGTCTTAGATTGATCTCGATCAAAGACATGATGCGGGCATGGGCTGAGAAAGATCAGCGCGCCGGTCCAACTCCCAAAGAGGACCGGCACGCGCTAGTTCATCACCGGCTTCACCACGCCTTAGCGGCCGCCGCGGGACTAGGTCTCCGCTTGGCATTGATAGCGTTCGGTGACGCCTGGTTCAGCGGCAGTGGCTTTAGCGGAGTGCAGTTTATTAGTGCGTACTGATAGACCTAGACCGCAGTTTTTTGCATCAAATCGGCGGAGCCCGTGAACTGGTTATTTCCGCCAGTAACAGATCTTGGGGTAATCCGCTTGGTGAGTGGCAACACATGCTGAAATCGCTCATCGTCGGTATCGTCGATCTCTGCACCCAGCATCCATGGTGGCTTATCGGGTCGGCTGCGGTTTTGGCGGCAGGTTCCGGTGTCTACGCCGGGACTCATTTTGCCATCCGAACCGACACCAAAATGCTCGTCTCGGCCGATCTGCCCTGGCGCCAGCGGGAGCAGCGATTCCTCGAGTCGTTCCCGCAACGGCAGATCCTCGTAGTAATTGACGCGCCGACGCCCGAGCTCGTCGAGCAAGCGGCTGCCAAACTGGCCCACACTCTCGCGACGCGTTCCGAACTCATTCATTCCGTTCGTCAAATCCAAGGTGGCAACTTTTTCGCGCGGAACAGCTTGTTGTACTTGCCAACCGACGACGTCGCACGGGTGACGGACGGGTTGACGCGAGCAGATGTCCTCCTGAAAACCTTGGCGGCCGATCCGAGCCTGCGGGGAGTACTCCACGCGCTGTCGCTTGGGATCACGGGTGTGCAACGCGGCGCGCTGAAGCTCGACGACATGACCAGACCGATGACCATGGCCGCCGGTACAGTGGAAGATGTTGTTGCCGGCCGACCCGCTAGCTTCTCGTGGCGCGCGCTGGCTGGCGGCAAATCGGCGGAGCCGACGGACCTGCGCCGCTTCATTGAGGTTGAGCCTGTGCTCGACTTCATGGCGCTCGAACCTGGTCGCGCGGCAACTGATGCGATCGCGCAAACCGCTTCGGATCTCAAACTCGGCGCCGATTATCAGGCGCGGGTGCGTCAAACCGGGCGTATCCCGACCGACGACGACGAGTTCAGGACGCTCAAGACGAACGCAGGCCTCAATGCAGCCGTATCGCTGCTTGTGGTTCTGATCATCCTATGGCTCGCACTGCGCTCGGCGCGGATTGTCTTCGCGGTGGCCGTCAGTCTCCTGGTAGGGCTGGCAATTTCCGCCGCCTGGGGCCTGTTCCTAATCGGCGCGCTCAGCCTAATCTCCATTGCTTTCTTCGTGCTGTTTATTGGGCTAGGCGTCGATTTCGGAATTCAGTTCAGCGTACGGTACCGTGCCGAGCGTCACGATTATCCGGAGCTGCGCACTGCCTTGCACAGCACGGCGGTCAAGGTCGGCGGGCCTTTGGCCTTGGCCGCGTTGGCGACCGCGGTGGGATTCTCCTCGTTCCTACCTACCGCCTACCGTGGGCTCTCCGAGCTCGGAGAGATTGCAGGCTCGGGGATGATCATCGCTTTCGTCACCAGTATTACCTTGCTGCCGGCGCTGTTGGCGGTCCTGAACCCTCCCGGCGAACCGCATCCCATGGGGTTCGCGCAGCTCGCGCCGGTCGATCGGTTCCTGGAACTGCATCGGATTCCGGTCGTGGTGATCATCATTCTGGTCGTCGTACTTGCCTCACCGCTGCTGTTCTGGCTGCAGTTCGACTTCAATCCGCTGCATTTGCAAAGCCCGAAGGTCGAGTCAGTCGCAACGTTCCTCGAACTGAGGAAGAATCCACAGACCGGAGCCAACGCGATCGAGATCGAGGCCCCCGACCTCGCCGCTGCGAATGCAACCGCGCGGCGGCTATCGGCGCTTCCGGAAGTTTCGGAAACGAGAACGCTCAGTGATCTCGTGCCCAGTGACCAGGATGAAAAGCTCAAGCTCATCCGCCATGCAGCGACGATGATCAATGCGTCGCTCAATCCCAGGAAAGTCGATCGCCCGCCCACCGACCAGGAGGATATCGAAGCGTTGTCATCGGTGGCCGACACCCTATCGAAGGTCGCCGGTAACACCCAAGGACCCGGCGCCGATGCGGCGCGGCGACTCTCGCAGCTGCTGGCGCAGCTTGCGCAAGCCGACCCATTGGCCCGCATGCGAGCCGAAACGGCGGTCACCGCGCCCCTGCGGATCTCGCTCGATCATCTCAGACAGGAACTCAAGCCCGAGCGTATCACCACCGAGAATATCCCCTCCGAGGTCGCCGGAGATTGGGTGACCATCGACGGGCACGCCCGGGTCCAAGTCCTGCCCAAAGGCGATCCCGAAGACACCGAGGTCCTGCGCGGCTTCGCTACCTCGGTACTGGCGGTTGAACCGAATGCAACAGGACCCGCCGTGTTCCTGTACGAAGCCCGCAACACCGTCGTGCGAGCCTTCATCGAAGCTGGAATCTTCGCCCTCTCGGCGATCGCCATCCTGTTGTGGATCGCACTGCGTCGGATGGGCGATGTGGTGCTCACCCTCCTGCCGCTTATCGTCGCCGGCGTCGTTACATTGGAACTATGCGTTGTGTTCGACCTTCCGCTGAATTTTGCCAACATCATCGCGCTACCGCTGTTGCTCGGCGTCGGCGTTGCATTCAAAATCTATTACATCATGGCGTGGAGAGCCGGGAAAACCGCCCTGCTGCAATCCAGCCTGACCCGGGCGGTTATCTTCAGCGCTATGACTACGGCAACGGCGTTCGGCAGCCTGTGGCTGTCCAATCAACCCGGCACCTCCAGCATGGGGAAGTTGATGGCGCTGGCGCTGGTCTGCACTATGGCGGCGGCCGTGTTGTTTCAACCCGCTCTGATGGGTCCCCCGCGGGAGAAAGGATAGTCAGCTTGCGCACGCTTGGCGATCAAGAGTGCGTCGAGACTGCGTCGTTGCTTTCCGCCGCTGCGGAAACAGACAACGCGACCTCGGCCCCGACCGGTTTGTTCGCGCTTTGACCTGTGAAGCATCGATATGGCGACAGACACATCGATGATGCTAACACCGAAGGTACCCGACGCCGAGCTCGAGCGATCCATCGAGCTTGCGAGCAAGGCGCTTCTCGATTGCCAACAGCCCGATGGCCATTGGGTATTCGAGCTCGAAGTCGACGCGACCATTCCGGCCGAGTATGTCCTGCTGAAGCACTATCTTGGCGAACGCGACGAACTGGGGATCGAGTCGAAAATCGCGGGCTATTTACGCCGGACTCAGCGCGCCGGGGGCGGATGGCCGCTGGTCTACAACGGCGTTTTCGATTTGAGCGCCAGCGTCAAGGCATATTTCGCGCTGAAAATGATTGGCGACCGCCCGGATGCCGAACACATGCGGCGCGCTTGTCAGGCGATCCTCGACCACGGTGGCGCCGCGAGGACCAATGCCTTCACGCGGATGTTGCTTGCGCTCTATGGAATTCTTGGCTGGAACAATGTCCCTGTGATGCCCGTCGAGATCATGCTGCTGCCTACTTGGTTTCCGTTCCACCTGTCCAAGATCTCATACTGGGCACGAACGACGATCGTCCCACTGCTGGTGCTCCAAGCGTTGAAGCCCAAAGCCCGCAACCCGCGCGGCGTGAGAATCGACGAGCTGTTTCTCGATCCGCCCGAGACTGCGCGACGCGGCTCCAAGGCTCCGCACCAGACCTGGCGCTGGTTCCTGTTGTTCGAGGCGATCGACGCCGTCCTTCGCGCGGCTGAACCACTGTTTCCCAAGGCTTCACGGCAGCGCGCGATCAAGAAGGCCGTGGCCTTTGTCCGCGAACGGCTGAACGGACAACATGGCTTGGGTGCCATCTTTCCCCCCATGGCCTACTCGGTGATGATGTTCGACGCGCTGGGTTACCCGAAAGACCATCCGGACGTGAAGACGGCTCGCGCCTCGATCGACAAACTACTCGTCATCAAACAGGAGGAAGCCTATTGCCAACCCTGCCTGTCGCCGGTCTGGGACACGGCGCTCACTTGTCAGACCCTGCTGGAGGTCGGCAGCGAGCGCGCGGTCACCGAAGCGGTGCGCAGTTTGCGTTGGCTGCAACCGTTGCAGGTCCTTGACCTGGTCGGCGATTGGGCGGAACGACGTCCCCATGTGCGTCCGGGCGGCTGGGCGTTCCAGTACGTCAATCCATATTACGTAGATTTGGACGATACTGCAGTTGTGGTCATGGCGATGGATCGGGCAGCCAAGCTTGCCAAAACCGAACGGCCGCAATTCCATGATGCCATCGCGCGCGGAAGAGAGTGGATCGTCGGTATGCAATGCCGCAACGGCGGATGGGCTGCGTTCGACGCTGACAACACCTGCTACTATCTCAACAACATCCCTTTCGCCGATCATGGCGCGCTGCTCGATCCTCCAACACCCGATCTCGCCGCTCGATGCCTTTCCATGCTGGCCCAGCTCGGTGAGAGACCAGAGTCCAGCACGGTAATGAGGAGGGCGATCGAGTTTCTCCGCCGCGAGCAGAGGCCTGAGGGCTGTTGGTTCGGTAGGTGGGGCATAAATTACATCTATGGCACTTGGTCGGCCCTGTGTGCGCTCACCGCGGCTGGCATCGATCCCATGTCGTCCATGGTACGAAGGGCCGTGCACTGGCTCACGACTATCCAGAATCCCGATGGCGGCTGGGGCGAAGACGCGACAAGCTACCGGCTCGATTACCGGGGCCACGAGGCTGCGCCGAGCACGGCGTCGCAGACCGCGTGGGCGCTGCTCGGCCTGATGGCTGCTGGCGAAGTTCATTACTCGGCCGCGGCGCGGGGCATTTCCTATTTGCGGCGAACCCAGAGCGAGAATGGTCTCTGGGCGGAGGAGGGCCACACTGCGACCGGTTTTCCGCGTGTGCTCTACCTGCGCTATCATGGTTATCCGAAATTCTTTCCGCTATGGGCATTGGCGCGCTATCGTAACCTGAAGAATACCAATGAATCGCGGGTGTTCGGGATGTGATCTCCGTGCGCGTGGGCTAGCTTTGCGATGCCAATGACGAGCTCTGTTCAAATCGGTCCGCGGTCTCAATAAAATCCAACCGGTGGTGCTGCGCTGCCCGATGGCTGAAACCGTGACGCGTTGGCTGCGCGATGACGTGGCACCAATTATCGCAACGTTAGGCACCTCGCTTCGCGGCGTCGCGACACTGGATTCGTTCGCGTGCCGCCGGCGCAATTATGCCAGTAAAGGCGAGATTGGCCGCGCCAACGCACTCGACGTGCGTGCCTTAAAACTTGCTGATGGCCGGACCATTGGACTCACCGATGTACAGGTGTCCAAGCCTGTGTCAACGTTAGTTCGATCTTCGACCTACGCCGATCTTGAAGGCGATCGGTAGGTTGATGCCCGCGGAAGTCTGATAGGGCTCCGCTCGCCGTTCCAACGCAGCGCGAATGGCGGCCTTTTTCCCCGCATCTTGGTGGTCAATCGCCGACGCAGTCAGCGCACAGCTGCCGAGACCTCTCCTCCATAGGGTATCGACATCCGGTATGAGGTAAGTCGTCTTGTGATCTTCCACCCCGACATCGGTTAGGTCCGCTCCGGTAAGCAAATTGCGAAACTCGTTGGTATCGGCAAATCTATAGACTGCATGCCCTTGCGGGACATCGGCTGGTGGCGCCGCTCCTATCTCGGCAATTGCTTCGCGAAATAGCCTTGAATGCGCTGCTTGCTTGGGTCATCCCACCACGACAGCGCGATCCGACCCTCCGGTTTAAGCAATCGAACGCATTCAGAGACGGACGCCTCGGGATAAGGGAAATGCCCTAGGCCAAAGTTACACACAACCGCATCGAACGAGCTATCCGCAAACGGCAAATTTTCAACGTCAGCTACGCGGAACTCGATCCCGGGGTTGGAATTTTTTGCAAGCTGAATCATGACCGGCGAAAGATCGAGCCCAGTACATTTCACGCCCGATCTTGCAGCCTCCACCGCGAGAGAGCCTGGCCCAGTAGCCACATCAAAAAGAGATGAGCCGGGCCAAACTTGCACCGCATTCAGAAGCGGTTTGATTGCCAGCGATGTTACTGGCGTGAAGAAGTCGTGATACGTCGCAGCCAGCTGGTCATGGCGCTGGCGTTCATAGGCGCGGAGGCGGTCTGCATCCTCACCTGACAACGGTTTATTGACGGCGGTCATCGCTAACCCCGTTGCGTAGCGTGACGGTAGCGCAGTACAGTAAACGGCTCAATCAAGCGGATGTCCGCCCCCGGCCATTCCTTTAGGGAAAAGCGCATCCAACTAAGATCACCTCTCGCTTTACGAGCCTTCATCCAATCATCAATGTGCGACTCGCGCCAAGCGCCCGGGTGAATTGGAGCGGGAAATAAACCCGCGCTAACTAATTGTGCGATGTGCTCTTCGTTCCAAGCGATGTGCTTGAGGCGTTTTAACTCACCGAAACTAAGAACACGCATGTGCGGGGAAGTCTGAGGATCGATTGTTGGTGGAGGGTTAAGTGAAAGGCCCCTGGCATCGTGGAGATCGGTCGATGACAGGGGCCGGCGCTTTGCTCGATCTGTGTGTGCCCTGACCGAGCTGGTCAAGACCATGTACGAGAGAGGTTGGCGGCGGGTTAATGAGCGTGACACCATTCGACAGCTTAGTATTCAAGCAAAATTCACAGCAAAGCACTGTTCAATCACGCCTATTGGTTAAACGCTCGATTGGTGAGGCCGGTCACATAACAAAACGGCGAATCAAATTACTGCGCGTTCTCGCCGGGCTGGAATACTAAACGAGAGCCAGCGACGCGCTTGGGGCTTCCGTGCCCGCCTTTAGTCTTTGCGCAAAAGCTTCGGCAGCTTGCCGATATTGCTGGCTCATAGGGGGTGGACAGCCAAGCCGCGCGGCGTGACTCGTGCCACAGCTTTCGGCTGCGTGCCGTGAAGCTGCGATTGCAGGTTTGGCTTGAGGGCAGTTTCCATCAGGGCGGAACCGGAAAGCGACAGCGCCGGCCATCAGAATTAAGTGG
>JBKPIZ010000419.1:0-4110 GCA_046730495.1 Pseudomonadota bacterium | reverse complement strand
ATACCGGCGAGGTTGCGGCCAAGGTGGCGCTCGCCAGTAAGACCGAGGTGGAAAAGGCGATCGCCAATGCCCAGGCCGCCTTTCCGGGGTGGGCCGCAACCAATCCGCAGCGCCGCGCCCGCGTGATGTTCAAATTCCTGGAACTGATCCAGGGGGAATACGACGATCTGGCCCGCCTGCTCTCCTCCGAGCACGGCAAGACTTTTGCGGATTCCAAGGGCGACATCCAACGCGGCCTCGAAGTCGTGGAATTCGCCTGCGGGATTCCACACCTGATGAAGGGTGAATTCACCGAGGGCGCCGGACCCGGCATTGATCTTTTCTCGATGCGGCAGCCACTCGGCGTTGTCGCCGGCATCACCCCGTTCAATTTCCCGGCAATGATTCCGCTGTGGAAATGCGCTCCGGCGATCGC
Organism: Pseudomonadota bacterium; assembly: GCA_046730495.1. GTDB lineage: Bacteria > Pseudomonadota > Alphaproteobacteria > Rhizobiales > Xanthobacteraceae > BOG-931. The sequence continues at coordinate 3,695 of JBKPIZ010000419.1, read as the reverse complement.
TTGCGGCAACACCTTCATTCTCAAACCGTCCGAACGCGACCCTTCGGTGCCGCTGCGGATTGCCGAGCTCTTCCTCAAGGCTGGATTGCCGGAAGGCGTGCTCAACGTCGTCAACGGCGACAAGGAAGCGGTCGACACGCTGCTCACCGAGCCGCGCGTAAGAGCGATCGGCTTCGTCGGTTCATCCGCGATCGCCGAGTACATTTTTTCGACCGGCACCGCGCATGGCAAACGCGTCCAATGCTTTGGCGGCGCCAAGAACCATATGATCGTGATGCCCGATGCCGACATGGATCAGGCCGTCGATGCCTTGATCGGCGCCGGCTACGGCTCTGCCGGCGAGCGCTGCATGGCGGTGTCGGTTGCCGTCCCCGTCGGCAAAAAGACAGCCGACACGCTGATGCAAAAGCTCATTCCGCGTGTCGAGGGCTTGAAGATCGGGCCGGCCAGCGATCCTCAGGTCGACTACGGCCCGATGGTCACCCGAGAACTTCTCAACAAAGTCAAAGGTTATATCGCCGACGGCATCAAGGAAGGCGCCAAGCTTGTCGTCGATGGCCGCAATTTCAAGCTGCAGGGCTACGAGAACGGCAATTTCATCGGCGGCTGTCTGTTCGACGAAGTCAGGCCGAACATGCGCATCTACAAGGAAGAGATTTTCGGCCCGGTGCTGTCGGTGGTGCGGGCCAAAGATTATGAAGAAGCGCTGCGCCTGCCGTCCGAGCATGAATACGGCAACGGCGTCGCTATCTTCACACGTGACGGAGATACCGCGCGTGATTTCGCGAGCCGGGTGCAGGTCGGCATGGTCGGGATCAATTTCGCGATCCCGGTACCCTTGTCCTACTACACCTTCGGCGGCTGGAAGCGCTCGGGTTTCGGCGATCTCAATCAGCACGGGCCCGATGCAGTGCGCTTCTACACCAAGACCAAGACGGTGACAGCGCGCTGGCCATCGGGCACCAAGGAAGGCGCCGAGTTCGTCATCCCGACGATGCGGTAACGCAGAGTGCCTGTGCCCCAGTCGATCAGCGTGGCTCTACTGCTGCACCGACGGAGGGTTTGCGACCGGAGCGTCGCCTGAGACAGGTTTCGGCTCATCGCTCGAAGCAGGCTTGGCCGCGTCCGGCGAGACAGGTCTCGCGAACCTCTGGCCGAGGTAACGCGGCACCACGACGCGCTCGCCTTCGCTCAAAGCCGCGCTTTCCGATTTTCGATTGACCTGCGCCACCGCCCAGGCTGGCACATGGTACGCCGCCGCAAGGCTTTGCAGCGTGTCTCCCGTGTGGGCCGAAATCGCGACGCCTGAATCCCACAATTCGATCGGGCCGGTGGCAGCAAAAACGATGCGCAGCGGCACGGCCTCGCCTTCCCCGCCTCCAGCCATCGACCTGACCTTGGCGGCCAAGAGCTCCTGGATACGACTGAACTTGTCGAGATTAACGTGAATGATCTCGCTGCGATCCTTGAGGTTGAAGCTGGCATAGTGGCCGTGGAAGCCGGAGCCCGGCGCGATATCGCCGCCGCCGAGGACATTGGAGGACTGGTAGAGATTGATATAGCGGTGGACGTTGCCCGGCACGCTGCCGGCGCCGCGCGTAGGATCATAGGTAATGAGCAGGCTCACCGGCACACGCGCGGCACCGAGCGCCGCTGCGAATTGAATGGCGGAATCGCCGCCGATGGAATGACCGACGACAGCGATTGGCTTGGGGTCGCGGCGATAATCGGCGATCGCTTGATCGGCCGTACCACGCCAGCTCGCGTGGGAATAGTTGCCCGCCGCGATACCACTGCGATTAATACGCTGCGCCAGTTCGTCCATGCCCCAATCAATCTGGGGAATGAGGCCGTAGAATAGGTAGGCGCGGCCGTGAACGGCTTGCTGGGCTTGCGCCCGCGTGTCGAGACAGGCCGAAATGACGATCGCCGCCACGATGGCGAGCAAGACGGATGCAGTTTTCTTGCGTTGGACCATGAGTTTGCCGAGTTCGATGGATGAATCGATCGCGGGATGCTATCGATCAGGCGTTAGATGCTGAGTAGCGGTGGCCCCCTAATCGCGCTCAAGTCTGGGACTTCGAGTGCGAAATTTGCCCTGGGACCGCGCCAAATGCCACCAATACTGGGAGAAATTGTGGCCCGATACAGTCGGCTGAAAGTTCCTCATCGTCAACGACGTCGCTGGCCGCCATTGCTTGCTTCCCAACTTGCTTTACCCCAACTTGCTTGACCCCATGACATTTCTCAAAAAACTAATGACCGGCCAGGTCGCACTTTGGTGCACCTTCTGGCTCATCGGCATTCCGCTTGCGCTCCTTTGGGACGTGAGCGGGGCGTGCACGGTCATGGGATGCGGCATTTCGGACCCGACGGCTGGTGCGTTATTGCTGGCGCTGTTCGCGATTTCGAGCATCGCCATTCCGTTCGTCTCGTTTGCCATCTGGCGGAGCTCGTCGAAGTATCCACGGCAGACGTGGTCGCAAACGCTTCTCGTGATTGGCGCTAAATTGTGTGCAGTCGTGTCGGGATTGCTGGCAGTAACCGGTCTAGCGGTCCTCCTCTACATAGGCTTTTACATCTTCATATATCCCGTCCTCGATCATGCCTGATGCGCGTCCTTGCAAGAAAGGCTTCCGATCCTAATAATCAATCGACCAGGCAATCAATTGGAGGGTGCGCTAATGTCACGCCTTAGCACGATTTTAGCACTCATCGGAATTGGCCTGACGTTCTCGGCCTGCGGTTACAACACAATCCCAACGCTCCAAGAACAGGCGAAAGCGCGCTGGTCAGATGTGCAGAACCAGTATCAGAGGCGCGCTGATCTGATCCCAAATCTTGTGGCGACGGTGCAAGGATATGCCGCACAGGAGAAAAATGTTCTGACCGCCGTCGTCGAAGCGCGTGCCAAAGCGACGCAAATAACGGTGAACGCGTCCGATCTCACCGATCCCGACAAGCTCAAAGCATTCCAGGATGCCCAGGCGCAACTGACCGGGGCTCTCGGCCGTTTGTTAGCGGTGTCCGAGAACTATCCGGACCTTAAATCCAACGCCAATTTCCTGGCGCTGCAATCGCAGCTAGAAGGTACCGAGAATCGCATCGCGGTGGCGCGCCGCGACTATATCGATGCGGTACGGGCTTATAACACGGCGTTGCGTACATTCCCGACCGTGATCTGGGCCAAGACGGCATTTTCCGGCGAGAAGCCGATGGCGGAATTCACGGCAAGCGAAGGTTCGGAGAAGCCGCCAACGGTGAAGTTCTGAAATTCTCAAAGGCTGCCGCCGTGAGCCGTGCCTCTCTATTGGTTGCTGCAGGCGTACTCGGTTTTGCGACTGTTGTTGCTTTTGCCCTTGATTATCCGCCGCTGACCGGCCGCGTGGTCGATCAGGCCAATGTCATCAACGCGCAAAGCCGTGGCGCGCTCGAAACGAAGCTCAAGGAGCTTGAGGATAAGTCCAGCATTCAGCTCGTCGTCGCGACGGTGAAGTCGCTGCAGGGCAGCGACATCGAGACTTATGCCAATGGACTGTTTCGATTCTGGAAACTTGGCCAGGCGCAGAAAAACAACGGCGTGCTGCTCCTCGTCGCGCCGGCGGAACATAAGGTCCGCATTGAAGTCGGCTATGGCCTCGAAGGCACACTGACCGACGCGCTGTCCTCGGTCATCATCGCGAGCGCCATCATAC
>JBKPIZ010000418.1:0-12326 GCA_046730495.1 Pseudomonadota bacterium | reverse complement strand
GTCAAGCAATCCGTCGCGTAATCAGTCGGCGCAGGAGAAGAGCGGCAAGGATAACGAGCGGCTCGGCCAAGGCCGGAACGAAGAACAAAAAGGGATGACGCGCGGCGCGCAACAAGAAAGCGGCGCGCAACAAGAAAAGAGTGGGACCGAGCAAAAGGGCGCGCAGCAAGAGCGCGGAACGCTGAAGAACCAAAAGGGTGCCCACGAAGAAGGCGGTAAGAACCTGAAGGGCGCTCAGGAGCAGCGCGGCATGCAGCAAAAGGGTGCTCAAGAGCAAAAGGGTGCTCAAGAGCAAAAGGGTGCTCAAGAGCAGCGCGGCATGCAGCAAAAGCAACAGGGCGCTCAAGAACAGCGTGCGCCAAGTACCACCCAGCAGGGCGCGCAACAGCGCGGCACCAGCACGGGCGCAAACGTCGGAGGCGGCGGTTCAGTGCAGCTATCCGAAGACCAGCGCTCGCAGATCAAAACGGTCATCGGGCGAGGCAGCGGCCCGCGATTGAGCAGGAGCGACGTGAGCTTCAGCATTTCGGTCGGGACTCGGGTTCCGCGAAGCGTCCACTTTGTGACGCTGCCTAGCGAGATCGTGCGGATCGTTCCGCAGTATCGCGGCTTCGATTACTTCCTCATCGAGGACGAGATTGTGATCGTTGATCCGCAGACGCTGGAAATCGTGGCGGTCATCCCTGCCTAACTGGCTGGAGTGAAAGTGCACTTGCGGGCCCGCGTCGGTATCCTGACGCAGGCCCGTTTCTTTTTTGCTGCTACAAACAATATTGCACTCACGTTCAGTGATTATCTGTCGCGTTACTATTGATCAGCGCGCAAGAATTAAACGAAAATCCCCCGGCGAGAACGCCGGGGGATTTCCAATTTAGAAAGGACTCAATCTAACGATTCTGGCCGCCTTGTTGACCGCCACCGCCCTGTTGGCCGCCTTGCTGACCACCCTGGCGTCCGGGCTGCTGTTGTTGTTGACCGGGCTTCTGCTGGCCGCCTTGTTGGCCGCCCTGCTGCTGCCCGCTCTGTTTCACATTACCCATCTTGTCGTTAGACATGGAGAACTCTCCTTCGCGGAAGGACTCCGCGGCACGACAATTTCCCGCCGCCCTTGTCGGTTCCCTCGCAGCCAATTGCGCTGAGCAGCAATGCCGGAACGTGCCGGAACAAGGATTGGAGCCGGTTGTTAGCCCAAATTATCGGCACGCAGGCGTTGTTACGCATCAAGCGCCCGCAAAATGGGCTACCGGCAATGGCCAAACGCCATTCTCATTCCGGAACAATTACGCCGCAATCCGGCCCTGATCGCAGATCGTTGCTGATGGGAACGGTTTCGACCGCGGCCGCGCCGGTGTTCGCGCGGGCCGCGCAAGCCGAAGCGCCGCGCGCCGTGCCATCTGCGAATGTGGACAAACCAGTCGATGTTGCTCTGACCGTCAACAATCGTGAGCACAATGTCGCCGTTGATGTACGGACCTCATTGCTTGATTTGCTGCGCGAGCGGATTGGCCTGACCGGCGCAAAGAAAGGTTGCGATCATGGCCAATGCGGCGCCTGCACGGTTCTGGTCGATGGGCGGCGCGTATTGTCGTGCCTGACGCTCGCAGTCGCCGCGCAAGGCCACCGCGTGAACACGATCGAAGGTCTCGCCAATGGCGGTGAACTGCATCCGATGCAGCAGGCCTTCGTCGATCATGATGCTTTTCAATGCGGCTATTGCACGCCCGGTCAGATCATGTCGGCGGTCGGCTGTGTCAACGAAGGTCACGCCGAAAACGACGCCGATATCCGCGAATATATGAGCGGCAATCTGTGCCGCTGCGCCACCTACCCGAACATCGTCGATGCGGTGAAGCAGGCGCGATCGATCATGAAGACCGCGAGCACGCAATAGCCATGCGCAGATTTGCCTATCAGCGCGCGCAAGGCCCGGCGGAAGCGGTGCAAATGGCTGCCGCAGGCGTCGCCACGGACTCTCACAATCACAGCAAAAGCGCGTTCCTCGCTGGCGGCACGACTTTGCTTGATCTGATGAAGCTTGATGTCATGCAGCCGGATGCCGTCATCGACATCAACCCGCTTGCCGAGGCGGGCTATGGACGTATTGAGCTTAATCAGCATGGCTTGCGGCTCGGCGCATTGGTGCGCATGGCGGATGCCGCCGATCATCCTGGAATCAGGTCGGGCTATCCCGTCATCGCCCAGTCACTGGCCCAGGCAGCGAGCCAGCAGCTGCGCAACATGGCGAGCCTCGGCGGCAATGTTTTGCAGCGGACGCGCTGCACCTATTTCCGGGACGTCTCTTATCGCGAATGCAACAAGCGCAATCCCGGCTCCGGCTGCGCCGCGATGAGCGGCTTCAATCGCATGCACGCGGTACTCGGCGGCAGCGCCCACTGCATCGCCACCTATCCCGGCGACTTCGCGCAAGCGCTGATCGCACTGGAAGCAGCGGTGGAAAATCGCAAGCAGCAGCGGGAACAGAACCATCCCGTTCGCAAACTTGCACCGCAAGCCGGCCGATACGCCGGATAAAGAAACAAATTTGCGCCCCGGCGAGATGATTGCAGCTTTTCTCGTACCTGCGGCAAACTGGACCCACCGCTCGCTCTATCTCAAGGTGCGCGATCGGGAATCGTACGAGTTTGCGCTCGCCTCCGCGGCGGTGGCGCTCGATCAGCAGAACGGGGTCGTGCGCATGGCCCGGATTGCGCTGGGCGGCTTGGCTACGGTGCCCTGGCGAGCGCTCGAAGCCGAAAGCTTTTTGCGCGGCAAGCCCGTCAACGAAGACAACGCAGCGGCGGCGGCAAGTGCCGCCTTCGCCGACGCCCGGGGCCACGGCCATAACGATTTCAAGATCGAGCTTGGCAAACGCACGTTGATTCGCGCCTTGCAGCAGGCGGCAGCATTGGAAATCTGACTGGAGATCGAGTGATGGCGAACCCGGCAGCACCGCAGCCGAAGGAAAATATGGGGGAGCCGACGCCACGCTATGACGCGCGACTTAAAGTGACCGGCCAGGCGCGTTACCCGGCCGATACAGCATTGGCAAACCCGGCCTATGCCGTGCTGGTAACGAGCGCCATCGCCAAGGGCACCCTGACATCGCTCGCGCTTGACGACGCGCGGGCAGTGCCCGGCGTGCTCAACATTTTTACCGCGGACGACATGTCGGATCTCAAAACCGTAGAGTTCGGCGCGCGCTGTACGACCTCCATCCAAGATCTTGGACCAGAAATCCGTCACGCCGGGCAGATCATCGCCGTGGTGGTGGCGGATACGTTCGAGGCCGCCACCGAGGGAGCGCAGCGTGTCAGAGCGAGCTATAGCGAAGCGACACCATCAGCCACATTCAACACGCCGGGATTGAACGTGGCCGATGCAACCAAGGAATCCAAGGCACATAGCCATGTGCCGCAGGCCGGCGACGCCGATGGTGCAATTGCCAGCGCGGACGTCGTGCTGGATGCCGAATATGCTACGCCAACGCAGCATCACAATCCGATTGAACTGTTTGCGACCACCTGTGCCTGGAACGGTGATCGGTTGACGGTCTATGAGCCGAGCCAATTCGTCTACGGTCTGAAAAACGCGGTTGCCGCGCGGTTGGCGATCGATCCCGAGAAGGTGCGCACCGTCTCGCACTTTGTCGGCGGCGCGTTCGGCTCAAAAGGCATGATGACCCCGCGAACGGCAATGATCGCGCTTGCCGCCAAGCGGCTCAATCGACCGGTAAAACTCGTCCCCACGCGTGCGCAAGGTTTTACCATCGCCACCTATCGCGCCGAGACCCGGCACCACATCCGGCTCGGCGCCCAGCGCAACGGCAAGCTCGTCGGTTACTTCCACGAAGGTTGGGAAGTCAGTTCGCGTCCCGACCCTTATGTTGTCGCCGGCGTCGAGGACACGGCACAACTTTATGCGTTCGGCGCCGTCACAACCAAAGTCAACGTCGTGCACGCCGACCGCAATACGCCCGGCTACATGCGCTCACCGCCGGTCGTGCCCTACGTGTACGCGCTGGAAAGTGCGATCGACGAGATGGCGATCCAACTCGGCATCGATCCGATCGAGTTTCGCCGCATCAACGACACCATGACCAGCCCTATTGGCGGCAAACCTTATTCAAGCCGCTCGCTGATGCAGTGTTACGATCAAGCCGCGGCGGCGTTCGGCTGGAAAAATCGAACGCCGCAGCCACGCTCGATGCGTGATGGCGATTGGCTGGTTGGCTTCGGTTGCGCGACTGCACTCTACCCAACGCATATCGGTGCGGCGGCCGCGCGTGTGCGCCTGATGGCCAATGGCGATGTGCGGGTGCAGACTGCAGCCCATGAAATCGGCAACGGCGTCTACACGGTTCTTGCGCAGATCGCCGCGGAGCGGCTCGGCGCCAAGCTCGATTCAGTCACGGTCGAAGTCGGGGACTCGCGCCTTCCTCCGGCACCTGTGGCCGGCGGGTCGACCACCACCGCGAGCGCGTGCAGTGCGGTGCTGAAAACCTGCGATGCCATTCGCAGCAAATTGTTCCACGCCGCCGTGACCTCAAACCAGGGTCCATTGGCCGGACGCGAGGCGGCGGCGCTGACGCTGAACGACGGCAAGATCACTGCCGCCGATGGCGCCGAGCAAAAGTTTGAAGACGTCTTCAAGGGCATGGGCGTGAGCTCGATAGAGGAGTATTCCGAATTCGTGCCGCGCGGCCTCGAGCCCAAAGCCATGGCCGACCTCTATGCTGGAAAAAACACTTCGAGCGGCGGCTCCCATGGGGACAAGCTGATGTACGCAATGGGCGCCGAGTTCGTCGAGGTTCGCGTCCATGCCTCGACCTGCGAAATCTGCGTGCCGCGGATCGTCGGCGCCTTCGCCGCCGGCCGACTGATGAACACGCGCACAGCGCGCAGCCAACTGATGGGCGGAATGATCTGGGGCATCAGCTCCGCGCTTCACGAAGCGACGGAGCTCGACCTTAAGCGGGCCCGGTACGTCAATAACAATCTGGCCGACTATCTGGTGCCCGTAAACGCCGACATCAAACAAGTCGATGTGATCCTCGTTCCTGAGATCGATCGCGATGTGAATCCTGCTGGCGTCAAGGGTTTGGGCGAGCTTGCCAATGTCGGCACGGCGGCCGCCGTTGCCAATGCGGTCTATCATGCAACCGGAAATCGGATTCGGCGGCTGCCGATCCGCATCGAGTCTCTACTGTCTACGTAGTGTGGTTGATTCAGATCAGCGGCCGTAGCGGAATCTCCTGCTCGTAATATTGGCCGATGCTCTCCAGCACCCGCGGATTGGCCAGGGTCAACATACCGTTCGCACGCTTGAACATTCCCAGCCGCCGCAGATGCGCCAAGGTCTTGTTGGTGTGAACCAGGGACAGGCCCAACGCATCGGCAATATGCTGTTGCGTCAAAGGAAAAGAGAAGGTCTCTCCAACGACAAGGCCCAAAGCTTTGGAGCGCTTATAAAGCGCGACAATGAGCGCGGCGACGCGCTCGGCCGCGGTCCGCCGCCCGGCGCTGGTAAGATTTTCGTCGACAATACTCTCCTCACGCGACCCGAGCCAGGTGACGTCAAAGGCAAGAGCCGGCATATCTCCAAACAGCGCCCAGATGTCGCGGCGCGGCAGCACGCAGAGTTCCACCTCCGTTAGCGCTTCAATGCCATGCAGCGCCGCGTCGAACATTGCCGCTTGCAGCCCGAGCAAGTCCCCTGGGAGGAGAAAATTCAATATTTGACGTCGGCCGTCAGGCAGCGTCTTGAACCGGAACGCCCAACCTGAATAGAGCGTGTAAAGCTCCGGCGCCTCGTCGCCGGCACGGATGATTTCACCGCCAGCGTGTACTAATAAATGATCTCGCTTGATCTGACTGATCGCGTTGAGTTCTTCCGCCGTGACCGGCTTAAATAAGCCGCAGGCCCGCAAAACACATTCGTTACAGGGCAGTTGCATATTGGGATTTCTTGTCCAGACAACGTCCTCGACATGATTACGTGCGCTGTCGAACAGGCCGGCAGACGCGGTTGCCTTGCGCCCAACACGGAGTGAGCGCCAAAGTTCCGATTCAGTGTATGGCAGTTGGATCAGCTAAAAGGCGACCCGGTGGCCAATCCAGAGCGGATCTGTTCAGGCGACGGCCGCGCGATCGGGTAGGCTCGACATGAACACCTTCTGCAGCACGTCCCGCTCGATCGGCTTTTGCAAAATCGGAATGTCGCTAAATCGCGGGTCGACGCTGTCGACATCGTAGCCGGTTACGAAAACGAACGGCACGCCACGCACCCCGAGAATTTCGGCGACGGTGTAGACCAGCCCGTCGCCGAGATTGATATCGAGTACGGCGGCATCGAAGTGGCTCTCGCGCGCGGCGGCGAGCGCTTCGGACGCGGTACTGAGCGGGCCGACCACCTGGAATCCGAATTCGGCGAGTGTGTCCTGAATCATCATGGCGACGAGCGCCTCGTCTTCGACCAACAGGACGCGCGGCATATTCTTGCGATTGAGATCGACCACGGCGCCGTTACCGCCATTCGTCATCAACGATGGATTGAAGACGCGCGATTTCGTGAGTTCGGTGCGCGGAATAGCGAACAGGCAACGCAAACCGTTTTTATTCCAATCGAAGGCCGCTTTGCCGCCCAGCTGTTGTTCGATACTCGCGGCAATCACCTTCAGGCCGAAGCTGCGTGACGAGGGCTCCGCGACAGGCGGGCCGCCATTTTCGACCCAATGCAGGGTCAGTGAGTCCACTCCCAGTTCCCACTCCAGGCTGATTTTGCCGCTCGGCGACGACAACGCGCCGTGCTTGGCGGCGTTGGTGGCGAGTTCGTGCAGCGCAAGCGCGAGCCCTTGCGCGGTGGCGGGCTGCAGCGAAATGTCGGGTCCGCCGCACTGGATCTTGTCGCCGGCCCGATAGGGCGCCAACTCCTCGCCGACAAGGGTACCAAGATCGGCGCCGCGCCAGCGCGAATCCGAAAGAAGCGTGTGCGCACGCGCCAATGCTTTGATGCGGCCTTCGATCGCCTGTACGTATTCGTCAACGCTTTTTGCCCGCGTCAGCCTGATAATGGATTGAATGACAGCAAGGGCATTGCGCGCCCGGTGGTCGACCTCTCGCGCCAGGAGAATCTGGCGCTCGTCAGCTTCCTTGCGGTCGGTAATATCGATGGTGACGCCGTTGATGCGCACGACATCGCCGTCGTCATTGACGCTCGCAGCCGCCGTTCCGATGCACCAGCGAATCTCGCCATTGGGCCGCACCACGCGAAATTCCGTTTGCTGCGTGCGCGCGCCCTGCGACATTCCTCGGGCGTTTTCGACGAGAGAAATCCAATCTTCCGGATGGATCAACGCGCGGATGTTCTCCACCGTGATTTGGAAACTAGCGGGATCGACTCCGAAAATGCGGTGTTGGCCTTCATCCCAACGCCAATGCTTGCTCACCAGGTCCCAATCCCAGGAGCCCATCTGACCGGCGGCAAGCGCGAGGCTGCGGCCCTGCTCGGCTTGCTTGAGCTGCATGTTCGAAGCTTCAAGCTCGGCAGTGCGTTCGGTCACATGCCGCTCAAGCTGCAAATTCATTTGCTCGAGTTCGCGGGTTTTGCGGAACAATTCGGCAAATACCCGCACCTTGGCGCGCAAGACTTCGGGAACCACCGGAACCGGGACGTAGTCAACGGCTCCCATCTCGTAGCCGCGCAGCCGATCGACATCGGTCAGGTGAATGGCCGATATGAAAATGATCGCAGTTTTGCGGAAGCGCGGATGTTCGCGAATCATCGCAGCCAGCTGGAAGCCGTCCAGTTCCGGCATGCAGACGTCAATGAGGACGACCGCGACGTCATTCTTGAGCAAAAACTGCAGCGCTTCGCGCGCAGACGAAGTCTTGACCAGGTTCTCGCCAAGTTCCCCGAGGATCACCTCATAGGCGAGAAGCTTGTCGGGCTGATCGTCGACCAAAAGGACGTTGACTTTATCAGTCATGGCGGCGCCCCTAGCGATGCAGCCACATACGTAACGCGGAGAGAAGCTGCTCGGTATTGACCGGCTTGGCCAGATAATCCGATGCGCCGGCCTGGAGGCACTTTTCACGGTCGCCCTTCATCGCCTTGGCTGTTAAAGCAATGATCGGCAATCGGCGATAAGCCCCGTTCTGGCGAATTCTATCGATCGTTTGATAGCCATCCATTTCGGGCATCATGATGTCCATCAGCACGATCGCAAGCGAGGGGGTTTGCTCGATGAGATCGATCGCCTCGGCGCCCGTGGTCGCGGTGAGCACTTTCATGCCGCGGCGCTCCAGCGCGCTCGATAACGCAAATATGTTACGTGGATCATCGTCGACCAAGAGCGCGGTGCGCCCGACTAGGTCCTCATCGGACGAGTTGAGCCGTTCCAGCATCTGCTGCTTCTCGGCCGGCAGATCGGTGATGACGCGGTGCAGGAATAGCGCAGTCTCGTTGAGCAGCCGCTCCGGCGATTCGACGCCCTTGACCACGATACTTCGCGCCATGGTGTGGAGTTGCGCGTCTTCCTCTACCGTTAGCTCGCGCCCGGTGAACACGACGACCGGAACGTCAGCGAGGCTCGAGTCGGCGCGCATCCGCTCCAGCACATCGAACCCCCACATGTCGGGCAGACGAAGATCGAGCACCACGCAGTCGCATTGCTCCTTCCGGAGCAGCTCGAGAGCTTCTGCGCCGGTCTCGGCGTTAACGATCTCGATATCATCGTGCCCGAGCAGTTCTCGTATGCCCAACTGCTCGGCTTGATTGTCTTCGACTACCAATAGTCGCTTGCGTCGCGGTTCGGCAAATTCCTTGATCCGGGACAGCGCTTCCTCGATGCCTTCGCGTGTGGTCGGCTTGTTCACGAATGCAAAGGCGCCGCGCGCCAAACCGTGCTGTCGGTCCTCGTCAAGCGAGACGATTTGCACCGGAATATGGCGAGTGAGCGGGCTCTGTTTGAGCTGGCTCAGTACGGTCCAACCCAGCATGTCGGGCAGGAACACGTCGAGCGACACTGCCGTGGGTTGATATTGCTTGGCCAAATTGAGCGCATCGTCGCCCCGCATCGCCAATAGCGCCTTGAAGCCCTTGTCACGCGCGAGATCGACGAGAATTCTGGCGTAATGGGGGTCGTCCTCGACAATGAGCAAAATGGCGTCGCCGGGCTGGATATCCATCCTGTCGTCGGGGATCGGCTCGATGGCGCGCTCGCTCACCGCGTGGGTCGCCAAAGCCGGACTTGACGCCGGCAAGCTAACGGCGGTCTGGCTTGCGTTCGGCCCGACATATTTGATCGGCAGATAAAGCGTGAATGTGGAGCCCGCGCTCGGCGCGCTGCGTAAATGAATTTCGCCACCGAGCAGCGTCGCCAATTCACGGCTGATCGCAAGTCCGAGGCCGGTGCCGCCGTATTTACGGCTCGTCGAAGAGTCTGCCTGCTGGAAGGCCTCGAAGATGATCTTCTGTTTCTCGAGCGGAATACCGATGCCGGTATCAGTGACTTCAAACGCCACTACTGCAGGCGCTTGGCTCAAAATCGGGTGATCCGAACTCCAGCCACCCGGCGCCAGATCGACGTTGAGGCGGACGCCGCCTTGCGCCGTGAATTTAAACGCATTCGACAGGAGATTCTTAAGCACCTGCTGCAGGCGTTTGCTGTCTGTCGTGATGCTGCGCCCGAGGTTCGGATCGACATGAACTTCGAAAGACAATTGCCGCGTCTCGGCTTCGTGCCGGAACGGCCGCGCCACCATGTCGACGAGATTGGCGAAGAACACCTCTTCAGCATCTACCGTGACCGTGCCGGACTCGATCTTCGACAGGTCAAGAATGTCGCTGATCAGATTGAGTAAGTCGGTGCCGGCGCCATGGATCGTGCGGGCAAACTCGACCTGCTTCGCGGACAGATTGCCCTCCGGATTGTCGGTGAGCTGCTGGCCAAGGATCAGGATGGAATTAAGCGGCGTGCGCAGCTCGTGCGACATGTTGGCGAGGAATTCGGACTTGTACTTGGAGGTCAAAGCAAGCTCGGTTGCTTTTTCCTCGAGCGCGCGGCGGGCTTGCTCGATTTCCTGGTTCTTGCGCTCGACTTCGACGTTTCGCTCGGCGAGCTGCTGGGCCTTCTGCTCGAGCTGCTCGTTGGTCTGCTGCAGCTCCTTCTGTTGCGTCTGCAGCTCGGTGGCAAGCTGCTGCGACTGTTTCAACAGACCTTCGGTCTGCATCGTCACCTCGATCGAATTGAGCACGATGCCGATCGACGTGGTGAGTTGCTCGAGGAACATCGTCTGCAGCGCGGTGAATTCGTGAATCGAGGCGAGTTCGATCACCGCCTTCACCTGATTTTCGAACAGGACCGGCAGGACGAAAAGGTTGCGCGGCGGCATCTTCAACAAAGCCGAAGAAATCGGGGTCGCTTCCGCCGGCGTGGCAATCAGCATACGACGCTTGTCGAGCGCGCATTGTCCGATCAAGCCCTCGCCGGGGCGCAAAGCCTGCGCGTGACCATTCGCACCATCATCGGCATAGCTGCCCAGGAGCTTGAGCCCCTTGTGCTCTTCTTCGCCGTGCATCTGGTAGATCACGCCTTGATGAGCGTTGACGAGCGGCGTCAACTCGGACAGCAGCAACCGACCCACGGTCGTCAGATCACGCTGCCCCTGCAGCATGTTGGTAAACTTGGCGAGATTGGTCTTCAGCCAATCCTGCTCGGTATTACGATCGGTGGTGAGCCGTAGATTGTCGATCATCGTGTTGATGTTGTCTTTGAGCTCAGCCACTTCGCCGCGCGCGTCGACCTGAATCGATCGCGTGAGGTCGCCCTTGGTAACCGCCGTCGCCACTTCGGCGATTGCGCGCACTTGCGTCGTCAGATTCGCGGCAAGCAGATTGACGTTGCCGGTCAGATCCTTCCAGGTGCCGGCAGCGCCCGGCACGTTCGCTTGACCGCCGAGACGACCCTCGACACCGACTTCGCGCGCCACTGTCGTCACCTGATCGGCGAACGTGGCGAGCGTGTCGGTCATGTTGTTGATGGTCTCGGCGAGCGCCGCCACTTCGCCCTTCGACTTCACGGTGAGGCTTTGTTTGAGCTCTCCGTTAGCGACCGCGGTCACCACCTTAACGATGCCGCGCACCTGTTCTGTCAGGTTCGCCGCCATGACGTTGACGGTGTCGGTCAAATCCTTCCAGGTACCAGCGACACCTGGCACTTGCGCCTGGCCGCCGAGCAGGCCTTCGGTGCCGACTTCACGCGCGACGCGGGTGACTTCCGAGGCAAAGCCGTTGAGCTGATCCACCATCGTGTTGATGGTGTTTTTCAGTTCGAGAATTTCGCCTTTCACGTCGACCGTGATCTTGCGCGACAGGTCGCCGCGCGCCACTGCGGTCGTCACTTCGGCGATGTTGCGGACCTGAGTCGTCAGGTTGGCCGCCAGCAAGTTGACGTTGTCCGTCAAATCCTTCCAGGTGCCGGCGACGCCCGGCACCACCGCCTGACCGCCGAGCCGGCCGTCAGTGCCGACCTCGCGCGCCACGCGCGTCACCTCGGCCGCGAACGAGCGCAGCTGCTCGACCATGGTGTTGAGCGTGTCCTTGAGCAGAAGCATTTCGCCGCGCACGTCGACGGTGATCTTTTTCGACAGGTCGCCGCCGGCGATGGCGGTCGCCACTTCGGCGATGTTGCGGACCTGCGCGGTCAAGTTCGACGCCATAAAGTTGACGTTGTCGGTCAAGTCCTTCCACGTGCCGGCCACGCCGAGCACCTGCGCCTGCCCGCCAAGCTTGCCTTCGGTGCCCACCTCGCGCGCGACGCGCGTGACCTCCGAAGCAAAGCCGTTGAGCTGATCCACCATCGTGTTGATGGTGTTCTTCAGTTCAAGAATTTCGCCTTTCACGTCGACCGTGATCTTGCGCGACAGGTCGCCGCGCGCGACCGCAGTTGTCACTTCGGCGATATTGCGGACCTGCGCCGTCAGATTGCCGGCCATCGAATTGACGCTGTCGGTTAGGTCTTTCCAGGTGCCCGCAACGCCGGGCACGTTGGCCTGACCGCCCAGTCGGCCTTCGGTGCCCACTTCGCGCGCCACGCGGGTGACCTCGCCGGCAAAGCGATTGAGCTGATCCACCATCGTGTTCAGCGTTTCCTTCAGCTGCAGGATTTCGCCGCGCACGTCGACCGTGATCTTGCGCGACAGGTCACCGCCGGCGATGGCCGTTGCCACTTCGGCGATATTGCGGACCTGCGCCGTGAGGTTGCCGGCCATCGAATTGACGCTGTCGGTCAGATCCTTCCACGTGCCGCCGACGCCCGGCACCTGAGC
>JBKPIZ010000417.1:0-3832 GCA_046730495.1 Pseudomonadota bacterium | reverse complement strand
CAATGCATTTCACGTCGCCGCGATCAATGGCGGCCGCCACGTCGCGCCGCTGTTTGCCGGCGCGACCGTGTTCGCCTGGTCGGAAGTGCTGGCGAAAGCGGAATTGCCGGGGCGCGCCGATGTTGGCGCACTGCGGCTACGCACCATTGCGACGAAAGACCGGCCGTGCGCGGATTTTCCGCTGAAGACCGGCGAGGAATATGACCCGTCGGTGCTGCTGGATTTGGACTACTGGGTGCTGATTCCGAGGTAACAGGAAACCGGCATCAGGGATCAGAATCTCTTACTTTGATGCCTGATCCCTGACTCCTGAGATGCTCCACCAGCTCGCGCGCATAGACCGGCAATTCGTCGCGGCTTTTGACGCAAATGGTGAGATCGCGCACCGCCCACGGATCCGACAGCGTCACCGCTTTGATCGCCATCGTCTTGGCGACGCGGCGCGCCGTGGTCTCCGGCACGATGCCGATACCGACTCGGCACTCGACCAGCCGGCACACCGCGTCGAAACTGCGCAATTGCACCCGTAACCGCAGCGGCCGCCCGATGCGGGCCGCTTTGCTGCCGAGGAAACGCTGCAGCGCGCTGGCGCGATCGAGACCGACGAAATCGTGTTCGAGCACTTCCTCGAAGCTGATCCTGGCGCGCTTGGCGAGCGGATGGCCGCGCGCAACGACAAGCACAAAGCGGTCGCGGCGGAACGGGTAAGTCTCGAGCGCGCCGGGATCGACCGTGCCGGCGACGATGCCGAGGTCGGCGACCCCTTCCGCGATCAAACCGACAATCTCGTCGCTCAGCCGTTCTTCGAGATCGATGCTGACATGCTGATGCGCGGCGAGAAACGAGCTCAGCGCTTCGGGCAGGAATTCGGTCAGCGCATTGGTGTTCGACAACACCCGGATCTGCCCGCCAAGGCCGCCGCCGTAGGCGCTGAGGTCTTCGTGCAGCCGCTCCGACTGGCGCAAAATGGCGCGGGCATGCTGCAACAGTGTCCGACCCGCCTGCGTCGGCGTCACGCCCTGACGGCCGCGCGTCAAGAGCGGCACGCCGAGCACGTCTTCCATGGCGCGGATGCGGGTCGAGGCGGCCGCGAGCGCCAAGTGCGCGCGTTCGGCGCCGTGGGTAATGCTGCCGGCTTCGACGACATGGCGGAACAGGCTGAGATCGGCCAGGTCGAAACGCATTGGCGAACACCCACCCTTCGGTTTACGCGAAGTCAGGTTTCAAATATTGCCGATTGCATCGACAAAAACGAGTACTATTTTCGCAAAATACGAAAGCTAGGCCGTCAAGCCGGATTCTACGCGGGCGCGGTCACGCGCGTTGCGGCGGCCGCGTGAATTCGGTAGGAACTCCAATGCTGCGCCGCGGCGGAGCAGCCCAAGCGGATGACCATGATGGCCGACACACATTCGCTCGAACAAAACGCAGGCGCCAAGCGGCCATTATCGCCGCATCTGCAGATCTACCGGCCGATGCTGACGATGATGATGTCGATCGTCCATCGCATCACCGGCTTTGGCAATTATTTCGGCATGTTGTTGCTGGCGTGGTGGTTCATCGCCGCGGCAAGTCCCAACGGCTATTCCCGTTTTCAATGGTTCGCCAGCTCGTGGATCGGTCGCCTGATCCTGTTCGGCTATACCTGGAGCGTGATCCATCACATGCTCGGCGGCATCCGCCACCTGATCTGGGACACCGGACGCGGCTTCGGCCCCAAAGAGCGCGAGTGGTTGGCGGCCGCCAATCTCATCGCCTCGATCGCGATCACAATCGTGCTGTGGCTGTTCATCATGCTGACGATGGGGATTGCATAATGGGGATTGCATGATGCCTGGGCCCTTGCACATCCGCACACCGCTCGGCCGCGTGCTCGGGCGCGGCGCCGCCAAGTCCGGCACCGAACATTTCTGGCATCAGCGGCTCACAGCGGTGGCCAATGTGCCGCTGACCATCGCCGCGATTGCCATTCTGATTACGCTGCTTGGTCGCAACCAGGCTGCGGTCGCGCAGATTCTGGGCTCGCCGGCGGTCGCCATCATCATGGTATTGTTCGTCATGTCGATCACGATCCATATGCGGATCGGCATGGCGGTGATCATCGAGGACTACGTCCACGATGAATCGCTCAAACTCACCTTGCTGATGGCCAATACTTTCTTTGTCTTCGCCGTCGGGCTCGCCTCGGTCTACGGCATATTGAAGCTGTCATTCGGATTGTGAGCATGGCCGAGACTGGACAAAACGGCGGCACCGCACCGGCCATTAACGGCCGCGCTTATCCGATCGAGGATCACGCCTACGACGTGGTGGTGATCGGCGCCGGCGGCGCCGGATTGCGCGCGGTGGTCGGCTGCAGCGAAGCCGGCCTGCGCACCGCCTGCATCACCAAGGTCTTTCCCACCCGCTCCCACACCGTCGCCGCGCAAGGCGGCATTGCCGCCGCACTGGGCAATATGGGCGAAGACGATTGGCGCTGGCACATGTACGATACCGTCAAAGGGTCGGACTGGCTCGGCGACCAGGACGCCATCGAACATATGTGCCGCAATGCGCCGGACGCCGTGTACGAGCTGGAGCATTGGGGCCTGCCGTTCTCGCGCCGCGACGACGGCAAGATTTACCAGCGCCCGTTCGGCGGCATGACCACCCACTACGGCAAAGGCACCGCGCAACGCACCTGCGCCGCGGCCGACCGCACCGGCCACGCCATGCTGCACACCATGTACGGGCAGGCGCTGCGGCATTCGACCGAGTTCTTCATCGAGTATTTCGCCATCGATCTGATCATGGACGACGACGGCCGCTGCCGCGGCGTTGTTGCCATCAATCTCGATGACGGCTCGATCCACCGCTTTTCCGCGCAGATGACGATCCTGGCGACCGGCGGCTATGGCCGCGCCTATGCCTCGTGCACCGGCGCGCATACCCAGACCGGCGACGGCAATGCCATGATGTTGCGGGCCGGCCTGCCGCTCCAGGACATGGAATTCGTCCAATTCCATCCCACCGGCGTCTATGGCGCCGGCGTGCTCATCACCGAAGGCGCGCGCGGCGAAGGCGCTTACCTCGTCAATTCGGAAGGCGAGCGCTTCATGGAGCGCTACGCGCCGTCAGCCAAGGATCTCGCCTCGCGCGACGTGGTCTCCCGCGCGATGACCATCGAAATCCGTGAAGGCCGCGGCGTCGGGCCGAAGAAGGATCACATCTTCCTCCACCTCGACCATCTCGATCCGAAAATCCTGGCCGAGCGCCTGCCGGGCATTACCGAATCCGCACGCATATTCGCCGGCGTCGATCTCACGCGCGAGCCGGTGCCGATCCTGCCGACCGTGCATTACAATATGGGCGGCATCGCCACCAATTATCATGGCGAGGCGTTGACCAAGAAAAACGGCAATCCCGATCACGTCGTGCCGGGCATGATGGCGCTGGGCGAAGCCGCCTGCGTCTCGGTCCATGGCGCCAACCGGCTCGGATCGAATTCGCTGATCGATCTCGTGGTGTTCGGCCGCGCGGCGGCCATGCGCTGCGCCGAAATCCTCACGCCAAACGACAAGCATCCCGAATTGCCCAAGGATTCGGCCGAGCGGCCGCTGGCGCGACTCGACAAGTTCCGTCATGCCTCGGGCGGCACGCCGACGGCGCAGCTGCGGGCCAGGATGCAGCATGTCATGCAGAACAATTGCGCCGTGTTCCGCACCGGCGAAGTGCTCGAAGAGGGCTCGAAGCTCATCCATCAGGTCTATGCCGGCGTCGAGGATTTAAGGGTGTCGGATCGTTCGCTGATCTGGAATTCCGATCTGATCGAGACGCTCGAACTCGCCAATCT
>JBKPIZ010000416.1:0-3305 GCA_046730495.1 Pseudomonadota bacterium | reverse complement strand
CCTTTGGGTCGCGGGTGGCCCTCCCGAGACTTGGACCTATGCTTTGGAACTATGTTTTTGAACCTATAAAGAACCCGGCCACTTTGTCCGCGGTACTTCGCGACAAACTGGACCGGACGCTCCTTCCTAATTGATGTCGGGCCGCTTGTCATCAGACGTGCGGAGAAAAGATCGGCCCGGTCCTTAAGACCCTTAAGGCGGGCGGGAACCCTTGTGTTTTCAGCCGGCTTGCGGCTTTGATACCAAAACCCTGAGAATTCATGCGCCGCTCCCGTTTCTTCCTGCCGATTTTGCGTGAAACGCCGAAAGAAGCGGAAATCGCTTCGCACCGGCTGATGCTGCGCGCCGGCATGATGCGCCAGGAGGCCGCCGGCATTTACGCCTTCTTGCCGCTTGGCTTCCGCGCTTTGCAAAAGATCTGCGCCATCGTGCGGGAGGAACAGGACCGCTCGGGCGCTATCGAATTGTTGATGCCGACGATCCAGTCCGCCGAGCTGTGGCGAGAGAGTGGACGTTACGAAGCGTACGGTAAGGAAATGCTGCGCATCCGCGACCGCCATGAGCGCGAAATGCTTTACGGTCCGACCAACGAGGAAATGATCACCGAAATCTTTCGCAGCTATGTGCGGTCGTACAAGGATTTGCCGCTCAATCTCTACCACATCCAGTGGAAGTTTCGCGATGAGGTACGGCCGCGCTTCGGGCTGATGCGCGGGCGCGAATTCCTGATGAAGGATGCTTATTCCTTCGACCTCGACTTTGCAGGCGCCAAGCACGCCTATAACCGGATGTTTATCGCTTATCTGCGCACCTTCGCCCGCATGGGTCTGCGGTCAATTCCAATGGTGGCCGAAAGCGGACCGATCGGCGGCAACCTCTCGCACGAATTCATCATTCTCGCCGAGACCGGCGAGAGCGAGGTGTTTTGCCACAGCGAGTATCTCGATTTCGAAGTTCCGGGCGCGGATGTGGATTTCAACGACGTCGCGGGACTACAGGCGATCGTCGACAAATGGACCTCGCTCTATGCGGCCACTTCCGAAAAGCATGATGCTGGCGCCTTCGCTAAGCTTGCAGGCAAGGGCATTTCCGCTCGCGGCATCGAAGTGGGCCACATTTTTTATTTCGGGACGAAATATTCGGAACCGATGAAAGCTGTGGTCACCGGGCCCGATGGCGTCGAACGGCCGGTTCATATGGGCTCCTACGGGATCGGCCCGAGCCGCCTCGTTGCCGCCATTATCGAAGCCTTCCACGACGAGGTCGGCATCAAATGGCCGGAACCGGTGGCGCCGTTCCGCGCCACCATCCTCAACCTCAAGCAGGGCGGGGGCGAAATCGATGCCGCTTGCGAGCGGCTTTATGCGGAGCTCACCGCCAAGGGCGTGGACACGCTCTATGACGATCTCGACGAACGGCCTGGGGCGAAATTCGCAACCGCGGACCTGATCGGCATTCCCTGGCAGATTCTAGTGGGTCCGCGCAGCCTTGCCGAAGGCAAAGTGGAAATAAAGCGCCGCGCCGACGGGAAGAGGGAACTGTTATCCCCAGCCGATGTGGTCGCGCGGCTTGTCGCATGACCCCGAAAAGTGGTGACCGGTTTTCGGTTAAGGTCATGCGCAAGCAAAATATTGCATGAAACTGTGCGTGGTGCGGTCCTGACGCGATTTTCTGCGGCTTGAAACTGCCAGAATCGTGTGAAACTCGGAGCATTCACGGGGAACGCATCTCGATGGCCGAGCCCACCGGCACCCATCCCTTTGCGCCTTTCGAATGGATGCTGTCGCTGCGCTACTTGAGGGCGCGGCGTCGGGAAGGCTTTATTTCGGTGATCGCCGGGTTTTCCTTCATTGGGATCATGCTCGGCGTGGCGACGCTGATCATCGTCATGGCGGTGATGAACGGGTTCCGCCAGGAGCTCTTGTCCAAAATCCTTGGGCTGAACGGCCATCTGTTGATCCAGCCGCTCGAATCCCCGCTCACCGATTATGCCGCGGTCGCTGATCGCGTATCCAAGGTCGATGGCATTTATCTCGCCGCGCCGCTGGTCGAAGGCCAGGCGCTTGCCTCGTCGCCGTTCAACGCGTCCGGTGTGGTGGTGCGTGGCATGCTCGGCGCCGATGTAGCGAAACTGTCGCAAATCTCCAGCCATATCAAACAAGGCACGCTGGACGGTTTCGACGATGGCCAGGGCTTGGCCATCGGCATCCGCTTGGCGGAGCAGCTTTCGGTGCGGGCCGGCGACAATATTACGCTCGTTTCGCCGCGCGGGGCGGTGACGCCGATGGGCACGACGCCCCGCATCAAGGCCTACAAGATCGCCGCGGTTTTCGAGATCGGCATGTCGGAATACGATTCCGCTTTCGTGTTCATGCCGCTATCCGAGGCGCAGGCCTATTTCAATCGCGCCAGCGACGTTACCGCGATCGAGATCTATACCGACGATCCCGACCACATCGACCGCTTTCGCCAATCGGTCACCGACGCTGCCGCGCGCCCGATCTATATGATCGATTGGCGGCAGCGAAACGCCACCTTCTTCAATGCGTTGCAGGTCGAGCGCAATGTGATGTTCCTTATCCTCACGCTGATCGTGCTGGTGGCGGCGCTCAATATCGTCTCCGGCCTGATCATGTTGGTCAAAGACAAAGGCAGCGACATTGCGATCTTGCGCACCATGGGTGCCACGCAAGGCGCCATGATGCGGGTCTTTCTCATCACCGGCGCCTCGATCGGGGTGGTCGGCACCTTTGTCGGCTTCCTGCTCGGCACCATTGTCTGTCTCAACATCGAGGAAATCCGCCGCTTCTTGTCGTGGTTGACCAACACCCAGCTGTTTCCTCCGGAGCTTTATTTCCTGTCGAAACTCCCGGCCGACATGAACTTGAGAGAAACTTTGGCTGTCCTCGTGATGGCGCTCGGCTTATCATTGCTGGCGACGCTGTATCCGTCTTGGCGGGCGGCCCGGCTCGATCCTGTCGAAGCGCTGCGCTACGAGTGACGGGGCGCTATGGACGACACCACTACCATACGCGAGGCGAAGACCGCGTCGGCAGACAGCGAAGATCATCCGATTCTCTTTCTGCACGGCATCAGTCGACAATTCCGTCAGGGCGATTCCACCCTGGAGGTTCTCAAGGGCGCCGAGCTCGCGGTTTGCGCCGGTCAGTCGGTTGCGCTGGTGGCGCCGTCGGGCGCCGGCAAGTCGACGCTACTACAAATTGCCGGTTTGCTCGAACAACCCGACGCTGGCGAGGTCTATATAGATTCGGTAGCGACCTCGCATTTGTCCGATAACGCCCGCA
>JBKPIZ010000415.1:0-3530 GCA_046730495.1 Pseudomonadota bacterium | reverse complement strand
GCACATCGAGCAGCGCCGTGGCGTGTGGATCCGGCGCGGTATGGACCAGCCAGCCGTCGCGGCCAAGGCGCCGCACCAGGTCGCGGCAGGCGGCGTCGAGATCGCCGCTGCCATGCGCAGATGACGGGTTTGACGCACACCAGGATTCAATACCGCCCGCCAGCGCGCGATGGCGGTCGTCGAAGAATGGCCAGCTGAGAAAACTTTTATCCGGCATTCAGAGCGCAGTCCCATTAAATTGAATCACCGCACGTCCCTGATTTTTTGCTTGGCGCATGATCTTGTCCGAAAACCGGTTCCCACTTTTCGGGATCGTGCGCTAATCCCCCTCGAATACCGGTTTCTGTTTTTCGACAAAGGCGCGATAGGCGCGCTTGAAATCCTTGGTCTGCATGCAGATCGCCTGCGCCTGCGCTTCGGCCTCGATGAGCTGATCGAGACTCATCGACCATTCCTGATTGAGCTGCGTCTTGGTGATGCCGTTGGCGAAAGTCGGGCCCGACGCAATCCGCCGCGCCAGCGACAAGGCCTCGTGTTCGAGCGATTGGGTGTCGACAAGTTTGTTGAAAAAGCCCCATTGCTGTCCTTCCTGCGCGCTCATGGAGCGGCCGGTGAACAACAGCTCGGCGGCCCGACCCTGGCCGATGATGCGCGGCAGGATCCCGCATGCGCCCATGTCGCAGCCGGCGAGGCCAACGCGATTGAACAAAAACGCGACTTGCGCCTGCGGCGTCGCCAGACGCAGATCGGATGCCATGGCGATAATGGCGCCCGCACCCGCAGCAACGCCATCGACCGCGGCGATGATCGGCTTACCGCAATGGAGCATGGCTTTGACGAGATCGCCGGTCATGCGCGTGAACGCCAAGAGCTGTTTTGCCTCCATCGCCACCAAGGGACCGATGATCTCGTGCACGTCGCCGCCGGAACAGAAATTGCCGCCGTTCGGCAGGAACACCACAGCGTGGATGTCATCGGCGCAAGAGAGCTTGCGAAACGTATCGCGCAGTTCGGCATAGGACTCGAAGGTCAGCGGATTCTTCCGCTCCGGCCGGTTCAATTGAATGACGGCGACGGCATCCTCAACCCGCCAGAGAAAGTGCGAAGCCTTAAAACCGGCCATCGCTGTCATGCTTCGCCCTCCCACTCGCTGCGAAAGGATCTCAGTTTCGCCGACAATTGTTCGGCGTCGCGCGCAGACACGCCGGCGAGCAATTCGTCGATCCAATGCTCGTGCGCCGTCGCCATGGTGGCGAAGGCGGCGCGGCCGCGCCGCGTCAAGGTAATGAATGAGGTGCGGCGGTCGCCGTTGCGCTGCGAGCGGGCCACGAAACCTTCCGAAACCAGCCGGTCGACAATGCCGGTGACATTGCCGTTCGACACAATGAGGAAACGCGCGATTTCGCTCATCAGCATGCCGTCCGGCTGGCGATAAAGCGCCGCCATCACATCGAAGCGCGGCAAGGTCATATTAAATTGCGCCTTGAACCGCTCACGTGTCACGCCCTCGATGAAGCGGCTCGCCCGCAACAGCCTGATCCATAACCGCAGCCGCGCCTTTCGCTCGCTCGTTCCGCCATTGTCCTTGTGCGTCGCGGCGGCCGAGGTCACCATGTTTCGCCTCCGGAAACCGAGATTGCCTGGCCGGTGATCGCCGCGCTGTCGTCGGCGCAGAGCCAGACCACGGCAGCGGCCACTTCCTCCGGCTTGATGAAGCGTGCTTGCGGATTATCGGCCGCGAGCGCGCTCCGCGTTTCGGATTCGTCCCGCTTGGTCGCCGCGACGATACGATCGACGGCCCGTTCCAGCATCGGAGTTTCTGTAAATCCGGGACACACCGCGTTTACGGTGATGCCGGCTTGCGCCGTCTCGATCGCCAAGGCGCGGGCGAGACCGATCACGCCGTGCTTGGCGGCGACATAAGGCGCGACATAGGCGTAACCCTTGAGCCCGGCGGTCGAGGCAATAAAGACGATGCGTCCCCATTTGCGCTGGCGCATTGCCGGCACCGCCGGCTGCACCGATAGGAACGCGCCAGTGAGATTCACCGCGATGGTATGATCCCATAGCGCGCGGTTGACCTTCTCTGCGGGCGCGCTCTCCGCCACGCCGGCATTGGCGACGACAATATCGAAGCTCCCGCGCACTGCCTCGGCGTCGCGATAAAGCTGCCGCAGCGAGTCCTCATCAGTGACATCTGCGGCTTGCGCATGAATATTGGCGTGGCGTTTCGCGCTTGTTTGCAGCTCCGAAAGGCGCCGGCCGCAAATCGTCACCGCGGCGCCGCACTCGGCCAGCACCAATGCGACGGCGGCGCCGATCCCGGTGCCGCCACCGGTAACCAACGCGTGTTTACCGGCAAGGGTGAGCGCACCTGTCATGATTAGACCGCGCTTGGCGCCGGCTCGCTGCTGCCGGCGAGCCGGTACAGCTGATCGCGCCCGGCATAATAGGGCGGCGGCCAGGCTTCGCCGCGATCGCCAAGCTTCGCCGCGGCATGCAGCGTCCAGTACGGATTGGCGAGGTGCGGCCGCGCCAGGCAAACGAGGTCGGCGCGACCGGCCATCAGGATCGAATTGACGTGATCCGGCTCGTAGATATTGCCGACCGCCATGGTGGCCATGCCGGTCTCGTTACGGATGCGGTCGGAGAACGGGGTCTGGAACATGCGGCCATAGACCGGCCGCGCCCGGATCGAAGTCTGGCCCGCCGAAACGTCGCAGATGTCGACGCCGGCCTCCTGCAGCATGCGGCTGATGCCGACCGCTTCCTGCGGCTCGATGCCCTCGGCGCCGACCCAGTCATTGGCGGAAATGCGCACGGAAATCGGCTTCTCCGCCGGCCAGACCGCGCGCACCGCCTCGAAGATTTCCAGCGGATAACGCATGCGGTTTTGCAGCGGGCCGCCGTATTCGTCGGTGCGCCAATTGGTCAGCGGCGTGATGAAGGACGACAACAGATAACCGTGCGCGCAATGGATTTCGAGCATGTCAAATCCGGCGCACGCCGCCATTGCGGCGGCGGCGACGAACTCGTCGCGCACGCGATCCATATCGGCGCGGGTCATGGCGCGGGCGCGCTGGTTGCGTTCCGACCAGGCGACCTCCGACGGCGCCATCACTGGCCAGTTTCCCGATTTCAGCGGCGCGTCCATTTCCTCCCAGCCGAGCCGGGTCGAGCCCTTGGCGCCGGAATGGCCGAGCTGGCAGCAGATCTTCGCATCCGTTTCAGCGTGGACGAAATCGACAATGCGCTTCCACGCCCACTCGTGTTCGGGCGCGTACATGCCCGTGCAACCCGGCGTGATCCGCCCTTCCGGACTGACGCAGGTCATTTCGGTGCAGACCATCGCCGCGCCGCCCTTGGCGCGTTCGCCGTAATGCACGAGATGCCAATCGGTGGGGCAGCCGTCGACGGCTTTGTATTGCGCCATCGGCGAGACCACGACGCGGTTCTTCAACCGCATATCGCGCAGCCGGAACGGCGCGAACATCGGGCGCCGGATGGTGTTGTCGCCGGCGCCGGCGAGC
>JBKPIZ010000414.1:0-10661 GCA_046730495.1 Pseudomonadota bacterium | reverse complement strand
GTTATCGCTTGAATACGGCAAGTGACTTCTCCATCTGCCGCCGGCTCAGGATGCTTGGTGCGGCAATATCGACCGCCGGCCGCCGCCGCGCAAGGGCGCACGAGGCGCGGAACTGCGGCGGAGATCGCGGCGTTGTCAATTGTCATTCCATCGCCGGTGGAGGATTCGATGTGCTGGGAAATGGATTACCACTGGCTCGCCGAACAGAAGAAGGCGGAAGAAATCAAAGCCAAGCAAGAGCAGCGTTCCGAAGTGATCGAAAAGCTCTTGAGCGAAGCCAACAAGCCGGCCGATGAACCGGAAGAAGCGGCACCGGTCAAAGAGACCATTCCGGCGAAATAGCGCCGCCGACGACTTTACCCATCTCGTCACCACCGGGCTTGACCCGGTGGTCCATGTTGGGGTGCGGCTCCATGGATTGCCGGATCAAGTCCGGCAATGACGATTTGGTTTGACTACGCCCGCGCGTAGCGGCCGCGGTTGAAGAAGCGATCCTTCTGATCTTCGCTTGCGGTGTCGCGGTTCGATTTGATCGCCGCAACCTTGGCCAGCGCGGCCTTCACCGCAGGCCGCTCGTCGATGGATTTGAACCAGCGCGCCAGATTGGGATTGTCCTCCCATTTGACGCCTTGCGCGTCATGATTGCGCGTCCACGGAAACGTGGCGATGTCGGCGATCGAATATTCGGCGCCGCCGAGATAGGGCGAGTGCGTCAGCCGTTTTTCCAAAACCTCGTAAAGCCGTTTCACTTCGGTCTGATAGCGCGACATCGAATAGGAATTATCCTTGTCCTTGGGCGAGAACAGCTTGAAGTGGGCCCATTGTCCGAACATCGGCCCAACGCCGGTGAGCTGAAACATCGTCCATTGCAGTACTTCGTATTTCTTCGCCATGTCTTGCGGAAAGAATTTTCCGGTCTTCTCGGCGAGATAGAGCAGGATCGCGCCGGATTCGAACACGGTAAAAACCTTGCCGCCCGGGCCCTCATGGTCGACGATCGCCGGAATTTTGGAGTTCGGATTGATCTTGATGAAATCTGGATCGTACTGCTCACCCTTCCATACATCGACGAAATGCTCTTTGTACGGCAGCTTGGTCTCTTCGAGCATGATGTAGATTTTCTGCACGTTCGGACTGGTCAACGCATAAAGGTCGATCATGACAATGCCCTCGAATTCCGCTTTGAGAGATCTGTGAAGGCGGTGAACCTAACGGCCTCGAATTGGCAGGACAAGGCGTAGCACGGCAGCCCAGCGCAACACGGCGATCACTTGTGTGAGATCGCCGAAGCCGCGTAGGCTCGCCCTCGCCGTTAAAAAGCGTGGTGGGAGAACGGACAAGGAGACCGGAATGAAGGGCTTAACTCGGGGAATCGCGGTGCTGGCGCTTGCCGGCGCAACGATGGTGATAGCCAGTGCTGCGCGTGCCGCTGACGACGATTATCCAAATCATCCGGTGCGCTGGCTGGTCGGCTATCCGCCGGGCGGCTCGACCGACATCTGCGCGCGACTGATCGGACAATACCTGTCCGAACATCTGCATCAGCAATTTGCGGTCGAGAACAAGCCCGGCGCCGGCAACAACCTCGCCACCGAAATCGCCGCGCATTCGCCGGCCGACGGCTACACGGTGTTCCTGGTCAATCCCGCCAATGCCATCAATGCTACCCTATACAAGAACCTGCCATTCGATTTCATTCGCGACATGGTGCCAGTGGCGGGCTTTATCCGGGTGCCGAACGTCATGGAGGTTAATCCGAACGTGCCGACGCGGACGGTGAAGGAGTTCATCGATTACGCCAAGGCCAATCCGGGCAAGGTCAATCTCGGGTCTTATGGTATCGGCACTTCGGTGCATCTGTCAGGTGCATTGTTCATGATGATGACGGGAGTCGAGCTCGTGCACGTGCCCTATCGCGGCTCGGCGCCGGCGCTGACCGATCTTCTCGGCAATCAAGTCCAGGTGATGTTCGACAATCTGCCGTCTTCGCTCGGGCATATCCAGGGCGGGCGGTTGCGTGCGCTGGCAGTTACGACCACGGCGCCGTCCAAGGTGCTGCCGGGCGTGCCGACGGTGGCCGAAACCGTACCCGGCTCCGAAGCGAGCGCCTGGTTTGGCATGGCGGTGCCGAAAGGCACGCCGCGCTCGATCGTTGACAAGCTCATCGCGAGATCAATCAAGCGCTCGCCGATCCGGGAATACAGGCAAAGCTGGCCGATCTCGGCGGTATCTTGATTGCTGGCTCGCCGGAAGATTTTGGCAAAGTGATCGCCGACGAAACCGCGAAGTGGGCAAAGGTGGTGCAGGCCACCGGGGCCACCGCGGAATAGATTGTACTAAACATGAGCAAAACAAAATCGCCAGAGCAGTTGCGCTCTTATCGCTGGCTCGGCCGCAACGATCTGCGCTCGTTCGGACATCGCTCACGGCTGCGCCAATTCGGTTATGACCGCGCCGATTGGGTGGGCAAACCCGTTGTCGGTATCATCAATACCTGGAGCGAGATTAACGCCTGCCACGGCCACTTGCGTGACCGCGCCGAAGACGTCAAACGCGGCGTTTATCAGGCCGGCGGCTTTCCGATCGAGCTGCCGGCGATGTCGCTGGCTGAACCGTTCGTCAAACCTTCCACCATGCTCTACCGCAATTTCCTGGCGATGGAATGCGAAGAGCTGTTGCGCAGCCATCCGATCGACGGCGCGGTGCTGATGGGCGGCTGCGACAAGACCACGCCCGGATTGATCATGGGCGCGATCAGCATGGGCATTCCCGCGATCTACGTGCCGGCCGGGCCGATGTTGCGCGGGAACTGGCGCGGCAACGTGCTCGGCTCAGGCTCCGATGCCTGGAAGTATTGGGACGAGAAACGCGCCGGCCGGATCGGCGACGACGAGTGGAATGAAATCGAGGGAGGCATATCCCGCTCCTTCGGCACCTGCATGGTGAGGGGCACCGCGGCGACCATGATGGCGATCACCGAGGCGCTCGGACTGGCGCTGCCGGGCGCGTCGTCGATCCCGGCGCCGGATTCCAACCATCCGCGGATGTGCGCCGCCGCAGGGCGACGCGCCGTCGAAATGGTGTGGGAGGATTTGACGCCAGACAAAATTCTCACCCGGGCGGCGTTCGATAATGCCATCCGCGTTCACATGGCGGTCGGCGGTTCGACCAACGCCATCATCCATGTCATCGCCATGGCGCGCCGCATCGGGCTGAAGCTCGACATGGCGCGGTTCGACGAGATTTCGCGTCAGGTGCCGGTCATCGCCAACATCACGCCGTCCGGCAAATATCTGATGGAGGATTTCTTCTATGCCGGTGGCTTGCGTGCCTTGATGGCGCAAATGCGGGATCTTCTCGATCTCTCCTGCATCACCGTTTCAGGACGCACGCTCGGCGACGCAATCGCCGGCAGCAAGGTGCATCTGCCGGATGTCATCCATTCCTTGGACAATCCGCTTTATCCAGAGGGCGCAACTGCGGTGCTGACCGGAAACCTGGCGCCGCGCGGCTGCGTGATGAAACCGGCCGCCGCCGACAAGCGGCTGTTGCGCCATCGCGGCAAAGCGATCGCATTCGAAAATTACGACCACATGGCGCGGGAGGTCGATCGCGACGATCTCGACGCGACGCCCGATCATATATTGGTGCTCAAAAACGGCGGGCCAAAAGGCGGGCCGGGCATGCCGGAATGGGGTCAGCTGCCGATCCCGAAGAAACTTCTCAAAGCTGGCGTACGCGACATGCTGCGCATTTCCGACGCGCGCATGAGCGGCACCAGCTACGGCGCTTGCATTCTGCATGTCGCGCCGGAAAGCTTTGTCGGCGGTCCCTTGGCGCTGGTGCAGACGGGCGATGAGATCGAGGTCGATGTCGCCGCGCGCCGCATCCACCTGCATGTCGCTGCCGACGAGCTTAATCGCCGCCGCGACGCCTGGAAGCCACCGCCGCCGCGTTATCAGCGCGGCTACGGCGCCATGTTCTCAGCCCATATCGGGCGGGCTGACGAGGGCTGCGATTTCGATTTTCTGCAAGGCCAGGCGGCTATTCCCGAACCCGAGATTCACTGACCGGCAAAGGCCGGCTTATCCGGCCGGCTGCACGGTGGCGCGGCATTCACCAAAACCGATCCGCGCGCAACCCGGCTTGGCGCAGAAGCCGCGGAAGGTGATTTCGTCGCCATCTTCGATGAAGGTGCGCTGCTCGCCATTCGGCAGTGCCAGCGGTTGCGAACCGCCGGTCGTGAGCTCCAGCAAACTGGCCCAGCTTGAGGGCTCCGGCCCGGACACCGTGCCGGATCCGATTAGATCGCCAATTTCAAAATTGCAGCCGTTGCTGGTGTGGTGCGCGATCATCTGGGCGAAGGTCCAGTACATCTGCGCGAACGAACTTTGCGTCAAGCGATGCGCGGCAACGCTGTCGCGCCGCATGGCCGCGGTCGCAATATAGGCTTCGAGCGTAACGGCGAGGCCGCCCTGCGCCCGGTCTTGCGCGTCATCGAGATATGGCAGCGGCGCCGGATCGCCTTCGGGCCTTGCGAACGCGGCAATGTGAAACGGCGCCAAGGCGTCCGTCGTCACCACCCAGGGCGAAATCGTGGTGGCGAAACTTTTGCCGAGGAAAGGACCGAGCGGTTGGGATTCCCAGGCCTGAATGTCGCGCGCCGACCAGTCATTGAGCAGGCAATAGCCAAAAATGTGATGTGCCGCTGCGCCGATCGGGACGGAGCGACCCAAGTCGGAAGCCGTGCCGATGAACGCGCCGAGTTCGAGTTCGAAGTCGAGACGCTGCGAAGGGCCAAAGCTCGGCCCCGATCCGTCCGCTCCTTTGCGCTGTCCGCTCGGCCGGGTGACCGCAATGTTGCTGATCCGCACCGAGGACGCGCGACTGTGATAGGCGAGCGGGACGTATTTGTAGTTCGGCGTCAACGGATGGTCAGGGCGAAACAATCGTCCGGCATTGGTGGCGTGAAAGATCGAAGCGAAGAAGTCGGAGAAGTTGCGAAATGCAACCGGCATTCTCATCTCGGCATAGGCCATCGGCGTCAGATAGGGACGCAAACGGGCGCTGGCGCCGGCTTCGGCGGCGAGCTCCCGCGACAAAGCAAGCCGCAAAGCAGACCACGCCGGCGGCCCCAATGACATCAGCAGATTGAGAAACGGCGCGCCGCACGCCTGCGCCGCAACGGCGGCGGGGCCGTCGAACAAACCGGCCGCCGCCGACACATCGACGATCTGGTCGCCGATCGCCACGCCGACGCGCGGCTGTTCGCTCGCCGATAATCGAAACACGCCGAACGGCAAATTCTGAATCGGGAAGTCGCTACCGGGAAGGTTGGCGCTTTCAACAAAGCTGCGGCGCGCCGGGTCGTGAGTTTCATTGAGCGGAATCGGCATGGCTACCGTCCCGGCGCGATAGCGCTGCGCGCCGCCGCGTTGTCCGCCTGGCGGCTGAGTTCCGGATAGTGCGCCACGAAGTCGGTATACATCCGTTGCAAGCCTTCGCGCAGCTGGGTCTGTGCGCGCCAGCCCAAAGCATTGATGGCCGACACGTCCAGAAGCTTCTGCGGCGCGCCGTCCGGCCGCGAAGTGTCAAACTCGATTTTACCGCGAAAGCCGACCACTTCGGCAATCAAGCGGGCAAATTCGGCAATGGTGATGTCTTCGCCGGTTCCGACATTGAGGAATTGCAGATCCGAATAGGTTTTCATGACGAAGACACAAGCGTCGGCAAGATCGTCGACTGCGAGGAATTCGCGGCGCGGCGTTCCGGTACCCCAAACGGTCACGCTTTCGCCGCCGGTGATCTTGGCTTCGTGAAAACGGCGCAGCAATGCGGCAGGAACGTGACTGTCTTGCGGATGATAATTGTCGCCCGGGCCATAGAGATTGGTCGGCATCACTGAGACGAAATCGGCGCCATGCTGCAGCCGATAGGCTTCGCACAATTTGATGCCGGCGATCTTGGCTACCGCGTACCATTGATTGGTCGGCTCAAGCGGGCCGGACAGCAGCATTTCCGGAGACATCGGCTGCGGCGCCAGCCGTGGGTAGATGCACGAGGAACCGAGATAGAGGAGTTTGCGCACGCCACAACGATAAGCGGCATGAATGGTATTGCAGGCAATCGCGAGATTGTCAGCGAGGAAATCGGCGGGGAAAGCGGTGTTGGCGCCGATGCCGCCGACCTTGCCGGCGGCGACAAAAACCGCATCGGGTTTGACTTGCGCCATGAAACGATCGACCGCTTCCGAGTGTCGTAGATCAAGTTCGCGGCGGGTTGCGGTGATTATTTCGCACTGTTCGCGCTCGAGCCGCCGCGTAATGGCAGCGCCCACCATGCCGGCGTGCCCGGAGACATAGACGCGCTTGTGGCGCAATTCGAAAAGGACCGGCGCGCTCATTGGCTAGTCATGTACCTTGCGAGGGCCGCCGTCGCGGCGCATTTCCGTCAAATCGGACTCGACCATCTCGTGCACCAGTTCATCGAATGTCACTTTATGGCGCCAGCCGAGCCGCTGGCGCGCTTTGCTCGGATCGCCGAGCAAGGCATCGGTTTCCGTCGGCCGAAAGTAGCGTGGGTCGACCTCGATAAGCACGCGGCCGTCGCGTTTATCGACACCTTGCTCGGCCAGTCCCGAACCGCGCCATTCGATGGTTCGGCCAATGCAGGCAAAGGCTTTTTCGGCAAATTCCCGAACCGAATGCTCTTCGCCGGTCGCCAGCACGTAATCGTCGGGTTTGGGCTGCTGGACGATGACCACATGCCCTCGACATAGTCGCGCGCGTGGCCCCAATCGCGCTTGGCCGACAGATTGCCGAGAAACAGCTTGTTCTGCAGGCCAAGTTCTATCGCCGCAACCCCGCGGGTAATCTTGCGCGTGACAAAGGTTTCACCGCGCGTCGGTCCTTCATGATTGAACAGGATACCGTTGGAAGCGTGCATTCCGTAGGCTTCGCGATAATTGATCGTGATCCAATAGGCGTAGAGCTTCGCCGCCGCGTAGGGCGAGCGCGGGTAAAACGGCGTGGTTTCGCGCTGCGGCACTTCCTGGACCAGTCCGTACAGCTCCGACGTCGAGGCCTGATAGAATCGGACTTTGTCCTCCAGACGCAGGATCCTGCTTGCTTCGAGCAAGCGTAGCGTGCCAAGCGCATCGGCATTTGCGGTGTATTCCGGCGTCTCGAAGGAGACCCGAACGTGGCTCTGGGCGGCGAGATTGTAGATCTCGGTAGGCTGCACTTCTTGAATGATGCGAATGAGATTCGTCGAATCGGTCATGTCGCCGTAGTGCAGAAAGAATTTTACGCCCGTCCGATGGGGATCCTGATAAAGATGATCAACGCGCGCGGTGTTGAACGACGATGAGCGCCGCTTGATGCCATGCACGACATAGCCCTTGTCGAGCAGGAACCCGGCGAGATAAGCGCCGTCCTGGCCGGTCGTGCCGGTGATCAATGCAATACGCTGTGTCATTAGCTGACCCGCGCGCCGGTTCTGTTTGCAGATGACCGGCCCAACCCCTATCGAAAAGCGCCGGATTGAGGGCTAAACGCCTCAGTTCGTCAAGTCGTGTTGTTTACTCTTATGGCCGGGGCTGGCGACGTCATCGCGCGCTTTGCGCCGAGCTCTTTCGTTCAGCCGGAAGAGCCGCCGCCGAAGCGCTGGCGTTCGCGTGTTTCCTGGTTTTCGCTCATCCGGCGCTGCGCCTCCGCATCGATCGCGCGTTTGAGATCGGGATGATTTGCCGTGAAAGTGCGGAAATCGGCGAGGTCGAGGATCAAGAGCGTCGAGGGCATCGTCGTCGTCACATTGGCGCTGCGCACCGAATCTCCGAGCAAGGCGAGCTCGCCAAAAAACGCACCGGGTCCGAGCCGCACCGGAGATGGCTTGACATCGACCTGCACTTCGCCGCCGGCAATAAAGTACATGCAATCCCCGATCTTGCCACGGCGGATGATGGCAGTGCGCTCCGGCACTTCGAGGAGCCGCAGCAGGTGAGTAATCTCGGTTATCGCGGCCGGATCGAGCGATTGAAAGAACGGTACTTTGCTGACGAGATCCCAGGTGCGAATAAAATTGCGCCGCCGCGTTTCGGCGGCAAAGCCGGTCGCTAAGATGCCGGTCGACAATCCGAAGGTGGCGATGCCGCAAATCATCACGATCCCGCCGAGCAAGCGGCCGAGATCAGTGATCGGCACCTTGTCGCCGTATCCGGTCGTCGTCAGCGTCACCACCGCCCACCACAATGCCTGCGGCATCGAATTGAACGCAGTCGGCTGCGCATGGCGCTCGATCAGAAACATGGCGGCCGACGAGAGGAACAGTACGATTAGAAACAGCGCGAACACGCTCGCCAGCGCTTTGGCCTCTACGATGAACACGCGCTGGAGCTGAGCGAAACCCGGCGAATCTTGCGCGAGCTTGAGCACCCATAACGAGGCCAATAGCCATGCCGTTGGAGCCGGCACGCCGCTCAGCAGCGCTATCGGCACGGCGATGACCGCGATCAGATCGACAAATCCGGAAAACGAAAAAACATGCGTCCAGATTTTTCCGCCGTGGGCCGCCGCATTGGCGCGCACCACGCCATCGATCGCGAAGTAGCCGAGACATGACCACAGACATGCGCTCAGCCAGCCGCCGGCCGCCCGATGCAGCTCGGGCACCGTATAAGCGGTCAGCGCCGTCAAGCCGAGGACAAGCACCGCCATTCGCGCCGAATGCGACGCGCCAAACCGCCGCAACGGCGCGGCAATATGAACGAAGTTTCTGAGGCCGGGCTTGAAAACCACCGCCAACCCTGCGACGCATGTCTCGTTATTCTGGCATAATGATTACGCCGCGATAGTGGTCTCGGCCAGCCGAAATTGTACCTCCAGCCCTCCGGCTTTTCCGACAAAGCCTTTAGTTAATTGCGAAATTTCTAGCCCGGCACGCAGCCCATGCTTAAATTTGCGGTCGTATGCCGATAAACTGCGCCGCGACTCGTAGCCGCGTTTCGCCGCGGTTTGATCCGGGACAGCCATGAAACGGCAGCAGATTTCACGTTTGGATCTGGCCAGTTATCTGCTCTCACCATCGCTGTTCGTGATGGTGACCCTGATGGTGGTCGAAGCCATGCTCGCCGCGGCGACGACATGGCTGGTCATCAATGCTGGACGCAAGGTCGCGATCGGCCAGTTCCTGCTTTCGGATCTGATCTGGATCCTCACCGCCCAGTCGGCTTCCTACGTCGTCGGTGTCATCAGCTGGATTTTTGCGGAGCGCGCGGGCTATCGCGGTTTTGGCAAATTCATGCTGCGTTTTGCGCGCGAGAACCGCGGCAAGGTCAAACTGCTTAACGAGAAGCCTGCGCGCGAACAAGTCGAGCCGTTCCTCACCGGCGAGACCTTTCAGTGCTTCTTCAACGTAATGTACGAACTGGAATTCGCGCTGAAACTGTTTCTCGGGCTCGTCTTCAATGCGATCGTGCTTGGCACTGAGATCGATATCAGCCTGCCGTTTGCATATGTTGGCGCCTTAGGCGCGCTATTGCTGATGCAATGGATCCTGCAAAAGCCGATCGCACACGCCTATCTCGAAAACCAGCGCATGAACAATCGTGTGACCGCGCAAGGCTACACGGCGTGGGACAATGTCTTTTCCGGCAACAGCTACAATCTGCGGCTCTGGCTGGCGGAATTCAAGAAACGCCTGCGCGAAGGCTTGGTCGCACAGATCCGCGCCATCGTCGCCCGCGAGGGCATGAGCGCGATGAGCGGCATCGTGAGTCTGGCGATCGTGTTCGCGACCATCAGCGTGGTAGCGCTGCAAAATGCGGGCGACACAGTCCTGCTGGTGGGGCTGGCGACCACTTTGCCGCGCCAGATCGAAATGACCTACGAATTGCATTTGCTCGCCATCGGCTGGAACGACTTCATCGCAATCTGGACTCGATTCGGCGGCGTCGCCGCCAACATGTTGCCCGAGCCCGAGTCCGATTTTGATAAACGCATCAAGTTTGACCGGTTGGTCTTGCGCGAGGGCGATCATGCCAACGTCGTCTCGTCGTTAGGCGATGCCCTTCGCATTACCTTTGCCCACCCGACGGGGCGGATCAATGTGCGGGGCGCCAACGGCACCGGGAAATCGTCGTTGTTGGCAAGCCTCAAGACCGAGATGAGAAAACGCGCCTATTATTGGCCGACGACGGACCGGCTCGCGTTTCAGTTCACCGGCGGCGTCGTACCGGTGGACGTCGAAGGAGATGACGAAGACGATGTCGTCGTGGTCGCCGAGTCGATGGACAAGAAGCTTGGCTTCTCGTCCGGCGAGCGCCAGCTGAAATCGCTTGAGGAAATCGTCAATTCCACCGACGCCGAAGTTTATCTTCTTGATGAATGGGACGCCAATCTCGACAGCGCAAACAAGGCCAAGGCCGACGCGCTGGTCGACACGCTCGCCGCGCGCGCACGCGTCGTCGAGATATCCCATCGTGATGGGGCGGCGCCCGGCGTTCCCGCTTAAGGGCCGTCGGGCGCGCTTGGGACTACGGGTCGATCAGTCAAGGTCGGCGCGGAATGTGTCAGGGTCAAAGCTCATTATTTGCGCGGCCGCGACGCTGGGCATTTCAGTCGCTGGCTAGGCGCAAGGAGCGATGTGATCTATACGATCATGAG
>JBKPIZ010000413.1:0-8655 GCA_046730495.1 Pseudomonadota bacterium | reverse complement strand
GAAATCGCCGCGATGGCAACCGATCTCGCCGAATTTCTCGGCGGCGCCATCGGGCTCTCGTTGCTGCTGCATATCCCGCTGCTTGCCGGAATGACGGTCACCGCGCTGATCACTTATGGCCTGTTAACTTCCCTGCAGCTCGGCTTCCGTCCGCTCGAACTCATCATCGGCGCGATCGTCGGGCTGATCTGCGTTTGTTATCTCCTCGAGATGTTCATCGCGCCGATCGATTGGAGCGCGGCTCTGTTCCACACCGTCACGCCGCAGCTTGCCGACGGCGAAGCACTCCTGCTCGCAGTCGGCATCATCGGCGCCACCGTGATGCCCCATGCGATATATCTGCACTCGGGTTTGACGCAGGCGCGCGTGCCGGTACGTAGCGATGACGACCGCCGTTTGGTGTTACGATATTCAAACCGGGAAGTGGTCATCGCGCTTAGCATGGCCGGCCTCGTCAATATGGCGATGGTGATGATGGCGTCGAGCGCGTTCCATGCCGGCCATCCCGAAGTGGCGGAAATCGAGACGGCCTATCACACGCTAACCCCGCTGCTTGGGGCCGCCGCGGCCGGAATTTTCCTGATCTCACTGATTGCTTCCGGCATCTCGGCTTCTACCGTCGGTACGCTCGCCGGCCAAATTATCATGCAAGGCTTCGTCGGCTTCCGCATCCCGCTTTGGCTGCGGCGGCTCGTCACCATGCTTCCGGCATTCGCCGTGATCGCGCTCGGGGCCCAGCCGACACGCGCTCTCGTCATCAGCCAAGTGGTGTTGAGCATTGCGCTGCCGCTGCCGATGATCTCGCTCATCATCTTCACCAGCAGAGCCGACGTGATGGGCGCGTTTGCGAACGGCAGGCTGACGCGCGTCATAGCAATCTTCGCCACGGCGCTGGTGCTCGCGCTCAATGCCGTCTTGATCTATCAGAGTTTGTTATAAGCATCGCATCGGGTCCGGCCGCTTCACCGACCAACGCACTGCCGAGCAAATAAAGAGCCCCGGCCGCATGACGCGATCCGGGGCTAAACTGCAACGCGATCGATGTTCGATCGCGTCGAGGCGTTACATCGCTTTGAGGTTTTCAGCCGCCGACTTGCCGGTCTTACGGTCCACTACGACCTCGAAGGAAACCCGCTGACCTTCGCGCAGTTCGCGGAGGCCGGCGCGTTCGACGGCGCTGATGTGGACAAACACGTCCTTGCCGCCGCCCTCGGGTTGAATGAATCCATATCCCTTCTGCGCGTTGAACCACTTCACGGTGCCGTTGTTCACGAGAGTCTCCTCATAGGCATGCAGATGTGAGCCGCGCGATTGTGCCCGGCTCGGTTCGCTCGAGATTTTGGTGAAAGATCGTCAGTCAGGCGCGCTTGTTCAGTCGCTGCAAGGCCAAGTCATTCGGCCGAAAGCTCGATACGCCTTTTTAACGGCATGACCCTCGATCCGCAAGGCCATCGTGACCCCAATCATGACAGCCCTGCAAAAGTCTTAATGAATTGCGGCGTCTTTTCGGCGCGCGCCTGCAAGCGCCAAAATGGCCGTTTTGTTTGATCCGCGGTCGCCGCAGCCGGTGTTGCGCCCGACCGTCGGGGATGCGACAAGGCCGAGGCGCCGGAATGCCACACTCGCCCGGTGGCGATCATAAGTCCGGCCGCCCAATCGGGAGGGAAATCGTCGATGCGTACCGTCGCCCTGGAAGAGCACTTCGCGGTGCCCGCGCTCAGTGCGCGCATTGCCAAAGACATCATCAGCCGCCGCGGTTATCGGCCGCGCAATCTCACGCCCGGCGCACCAAATCCGGTGGAGCTATTGCCCGAGATCGGCGACATCCGGCTCAAATCGATGGACGACACCGGCATCACGGTGCAGGTGCTTTCCAACAGCGGCCCGGGCCCGGATTTGCTTCCCGGCGCCGATGGCGTCGCACTCGCACGCGAGCTCAACGATCATCTGGCCGCCGCGATCGCGCGCCGCCCTGACCGCTTTGCCGGCTTCGCCTCTTTGCCGATGCAAAGTCCCGACGCCGCCGCGGTCGAACTCAAGCGCGCGGTCAAAGAACTGGGTTTTGTCGGCGCCATGGTCAATGGCACGACCGAAGGCCGCTTCCTCGATCACCCGAGCTTCGATGGCCTTCTTGCCGCCGCGGTCGAACTTGACGTCCCGATCTATATTCATCCGCACATTCCGCCGGAGGCGGTGCGAAAAGCGTACTTTTCGGGCCTGCCGGACGGCGCCGACCGCGTGCTCGAGACCGCGGGCTGGGGCTGGCATTCGGAAACCGCGGTGCATCTGTTGCGCATGGCGGTCGCCGGCACGCTCGATAAGCATCCGCGGCTGCGTCTGATCGTCGGTCACATGGGCGAAATGCTGCCGATGATGATGGCGCGCATCGACCAGGTGTTCAAACATGACATCGGTCACTTAAAGCGGCCGATCACGCGCGCCATTCTCGATCAGGTCTGGCTCACCACCAGCGGCATTTTTGACGAGCCGCCGCTCCTGGCCGCGCTTTTGACCTTCGGCATCGACCGCATCATGTTCTCGGTCGATTATCCTTATGCGCCGAATATCGCCGGGCGGAAGTTTCTCGACCGCATCGCGCTGGCGCCGGACGATATGGCCAAGCTCACCCACGCCACGGCAGACCGGCTGCTGAAGCTAAAAGTTCCGGCCGCCGCAGAGGGCCGGCCGCGGGCAGCCGCACACGCCTAGATTGAGCTATGTGATTTTTCCTCGCAAATTCGATGAGCTAGGCTCATTGCGCTGAGCCAGACCATCGACACAATTTCCACTGGGCCGCAATACAACCTGTGATAGCATCCATCCTGCGGCTTTGCGTGGGGGATGTTACGATGACAAAAGCGTCGCGTGCGTTGCTGGCTGGGTTTGCTTGCGTCGCGTTCAGCGTAACGAGTTTCGCCGGAGGTCCGTTCGGCATCATCCACGTCGGAAAATGGCAGGGCGCCGCCTACACGACCGACAAAGGCGCGTTTTCCCACTGCACCGCCGCGGCCAAATTTGACCGCGGCCTTGCGATCATTCTCGCGCAAAACGCCAACCGCTCCTGGATCATCGGCGTGGCCGCTCCGTCCTGGCCGTTTCGCGATAAGCAGCCTGTTAAGCTCGTTCTGACTTTCGATGGGCAGGCGCAGTTTGACGTTTCAGGCACAGCCGCCCGGTGTTCGGAGTTCTATCCAGCCAGGCGATTAGTGCATTGGGAAAAGCACGCCAGCTCGTCGTCACTGCGACCAACCAGACGCTGCAGTTCGACTTGGCCGCGGCCGGCAATGTCGTGCCGTCGATCGAATATTGCGTCGATAAGATCAACACCAATGGTATTGCCGCGGCCGGCGATTTTTCCAATCCCAAGGCCAAGCCGTCGACGGCGAAAGCCTCGGCCAAGTCAGACGACGAGCCCGCGGAAAAGCCATCCGAACCAGACAAGTTGGTTTCGGTTTCAGGCAGCGGTTTCGTCGTCAGCAAAACCGCACATATCGTGACCAATAATCACGTCGTCACCGACTGCGTCGGCGAAATCCATGGCAATCTCGTCGGGCAAGCCCCGGTCAAATTGCGGGTCGTCTCCGCCGACGAAGAAAATGATCTTGCGCTCCTACAGGGGACAAAGAAATTCAAGGAAAAGGACATCGCGACGATCCGCGCCAGCGCGGTGAATTCCGGCGATCAGGTGGTCGCGATCGGCTATCCGCTGCATGGCCTTCTCACCTCCGACCTGACGGTGACGACGGGGATCATCAGTTCCTTGGCGGGGCTGCACAACGATACGCGCTTCTTGCAGATCAGCGCCCCAGTTCAGCCGGGCAACAGCGGCGGACCGTTGCACGACAACAGCGGCAATATTGTCGGCGTGGTCAGCGCGAAGCTCGATGCGTTGCGCATGGTAAAGGCGACGGGCGACATTCCGCAAAACATCAATTTCGCCATCAAGACCGGAGCGCTCCGCGATTTTCTCGACAACAGCGCGGTGCCGTATCAAACCGCCGAGCCCGGCAGCGAAATGAAGACCGCCGACATTGCCAGCGCGGCGCGGACATACACCATGCTGATTTCATGTTCGGCGCGTAGGAGCGAGCGGAAATAATCCTATCTGATTTTTAAAGCGGCACGGATCGTCCCTCTCAAACCGACGCCCGCGCGTTTAGCTGACACAGATCGGTCGCACTGCACCGCCAACAATGTCGTGCGGGCGCTTAACGCCGGCATTTCCGTCTTCGGCGCGAAGGCCATATGTTTGAGCGGACCTTACGTCATTGACCCAAAGCGATCGGACCCGAAGGCAACGGACCTGAAGGCCTATGTCGACCTATCGCCTCGACCGGCTATTTGCGCCGCATTCTATCGTTGTGGTCGGCGCCAGCCCGCGCGCCACATCGCCCGGCCGCGCGGTCCTCAAAAACCTGCGCGGCGGTGGATTTGCCGGCGCCATTCATCTCGTCAATCCGCACTATGACAGCATCGAAGGGATCGCCGCGGTCAAATCCTATGCGGCGCTGGCCACGACACCGGATGTCGCGGTCATCGCCGTGCCGCCGGCCGCGGTCGCGCCGGTAGTTCGCGCCGCAGCCGCCAAGGGAACCGCCGCCGCCATCATCCTGACCGCCGGGCTCGGGCATGGCGCAGGCTCGATTGCCGCGGAATGCGAGCAAGCGGCGCGCGCCGCCGGCATGCGCATTGTCGGCCCCAATTGCCTCGGCGTGCTGGCGCCGCGCGTCAACCTCAATGCCAGCTTCACCGCTTCGGCGGCGCAACCCGGCGACCTCTGCGTCATTTCGCAGTCGGGCGCGATCGCTACCGGGCTTGTGGAATGGGCGGCGCTGCGCGGCATCGGCTTTTCCGCGATCGTTTCGATCGGCGACAGCCTCGATGTCGATCTTGCCGACCTGCTCGATCACTTTGCCGTCGATCGCGGCACGCGCGCGATCCTGCTCTACATCGAGTCGGTCAAGGACGCACGCAAATTCATGTCGGCGGCGCGCGCTGCGGCGCGAGCCAAGCCGGTGCTGGTCGTCAAATCCGGACGCCACGCCGCCGGCGCCAAGGCGGCGATGACCCATACCGGCGCGCTCGCCGGTTCGGATGCGGTCTATGACGCCGCGTTCCGCCGCGCCGGCTTCATTCGTGCGCTCGACCTCGACGAGTTGTTTGCCGCCGCCGAGACGTTGGGCCATCTCAGCTCGAATGTCAGTGCGAATGTCAGCTCGGATGCCGGCTTGCTTGCCGGCGATCGCCTTGCAATTTTGACCAATGGCGGCGGCATCGGCGTGCTCGCGGTCGACCGCCTTGCCGATCTCGGCGGCACGCTGGCCGAGATTTCGCCCGCCGCGATGAAGAAGCTCGATGCGGCGCTGCCGCCGATCTGGTCGCGCGCCAACCCCGTCGATATCGCCGGCGACGCCGACGCAGGACGCTATGCCGCCGCGCTCGAGCAATTGCTCGAGGATGACGCCAATGATGCCGTACTGGTCATGAACGTTCCGACCGCGCTTGCTTCCGCCACCGATGCCGCGCACGCCGTCCTCGACGCGACCGAGCGGCATCGCGGGAAAATCGCTCCGCCAAAGCCGGTCTTTGTGGTCTGGGTCGGCGGCGGCGAGCGCGCGTCCGAAGTTTTCGATCGCGCCAGCATTCCCGATTACGCGACCGAAACCGAGGCGGTCGCCGGTTTTATGCATCTGGTGCAATACCGCGAATCGCGCCGGCAGCTGATGGCGGTGCCGCCGAGCCTGCCGCGGGATTTTGCGCCGGATGACCGTGCGGTGCGGCCGCTTGTCGAGGCGGCGCTGCGCGAGCATGACCAAGATGGCTACGCCTGGCTCGACCCGATCGCGATCGGCAAAGTGCTCGCCGCCTATAGTATCGCGATCACTCCGGCAAGCCTCGCCCGCGACCCGGATGAGGCTGCGGCGGCGGCGCGGCCGCATCTCGCCAGAGGCGATGCCGTGGTCCTGAAGATCCAGTCGCCCGACATCGTGCATAAATCCGAAGTCGGCGGCGTGCGGCTTAATCTGACGACCGAGGCGGCGGTGCGCAACGCTGCGGCCGACATTTTGCGCGGGGCGCGCGCCGCCAAGCCCGACGCGCGCATTGCCGGCGTGACAGTGTTTCCGATGGTGATGCGGCCCAAGGCGCGCGAACTCA
Source organism: Pseudomonadota bacterium (assembly GCA_046730495.1). Taxonomy (GTDB): domain Bacteria; phylum Pseudomonadota; class Alphaproteobacteria; order Rhizobiales; family Xanthobacteraceae; genus BOG-931. Next base: position 2,499 of record JBKPIZ010000413.1, on the reverse strand, counting down.
TCATCGGCATTGCCGACGATCCGACTTTCGGTCCGGTCATGGTGTTCGGCCAAGGCGGCACGGCGGTTGAAGCGATCGATGACAAGGCGCTGGCGCTGCCGCCGCTCGATCTTGCGCTCGCGCGGAGCTTGATCGCGCGCACCCGCGTCTCGCGGATTCTTAAGGCCTACCGCAATGTGCCGGCCGCCGACGAGACGGCAATCGCGCTCGTTTTGGTCAAGCTGGCGCAACTCGCCGCCGATTTTCCGGAAATTCGCGAAATCGATCTCAATCCGGTGCTCGCCGACGAGACCGGCGTGATCGCTGTGGACGCTCGCATTGCGGTCGCACGGTTTGAGCCGCGATGGGCCGGGCCGTTATCCGGCAATCCGCGCTTTGCCATACGGCCCTATCCGAAAGCCTGGGAGCGCCATCTGGCGCTGCCCGACGGCAGCAAGATTTTCGTGCGTCCGATCCGGCCCGAGGACGAGGCGCTTTATCCGGTGTTTATGACCGCGGTGACGCAAGACGATGTGCGGCTTCGTTTCTTCGCGCCGATCAAGGAATTCAGCCATGGCTTCGTCGCGCGGTTTACCCAGATCGATTATGCCCGCGCCATGGCGTTCATCGCCATCGAGCAGGCGACCGGGCAGATGCTCGGCGTCGTGCGCATCCATGCCGATTCCGAATATCGCACCGCTGAATACGCCATTCTGGTGCGCTCCGATCTGAAGGGCCACGGCCTCGGCTGGCTGTTGATGGAGCTGATGATCGAATATGCGCGCGCTGAAGGTCTGCAGTCGATCCGCGGCCAGGTGCTACAGGAGAACAGGACGATGCTGCAAATGTGCCGGCAGCTCGGCTTTCACATTGCCCCCGATCCCGATGAAACCTCGATCGTGATCGTCACGTTGGCGCTAAAGCCTTGATCAAAGCGGCATCAATCGTCTGCATGACCGGCCTGGCGCGCGTGAAAAAGAATCAGGCTAGCTTTTCGGTTGAATGGACGCTGTCTGTTTGACCATTGAAATGATGTCGGCGCGAAGCTTCGGGTCCTCTATCATCAAGAAAGCTTTCAAGAGTTCCAGGCTTTCTTCTGATTTAACTGTAAAGACTGTTTTCGCATCATTGTCATACTTCGTTCGATTCATGACAGTCGCATCCCCCGAGGCGCCGCGGTGGCAGTTGTGCCACGTTAGCCCTGCTCAGGTAAATGGGATGATGCGACCGCTTAATCTTGCAAGGGAGAAGCGTCAGAACCCGCCGCCAGTTCGGAGGCGTTTAGACTTTCTGCTTCCAAAACCACCAGTGAAAGCAAAGTCCAGCGAAGCACCATCCGCCAGTTTTGCCATTTCGCGTCCCATATCCCGAATATAGCGGACGAGTTGTGCCTTCTCGGTGGGCATGGGGCGAAAATTCGGTCGTAAGATATCGGTCACGCAATAATCCCGGTAACCGATCTCTGCGGTGCGGTGACGCGCACTCGGCCGCCGATGCCATGAAATGCGCGTGTCGAGGCAAGGGTGTTCTCGTTAATTGGCATTCTGACCGCAATCGACCACTCGCCGTTTATCAATTCGGGAAGCCCGAGTGGAATCAGATTCCAGCCCATGGAGTGGAATAGCGGTAACCAAAACATTTCAATAAGAGCTGTCAGGCTGGTGATACCAGTGTTCGAGTACGCCACAGATCACCATCCCCCTGGTCTGCCCACCCATCGTCCGGCCTTCGCGCCGACTCTTGACGACAAACATTCGCGTCCACTCGTAGATATCAGCCGCCTTTGGCAAGCCGCGAACGGATGCAAGATACGGAAATACTTCACTGAGCAGATGGGGCCGCGTTGTGGGCACCAGGCGCGAACCACCTGTGATTTGGCCGTTCTCGCTCGCCAGGATGTAAGTAGCGTCTTCATTATCGAATTGGTCGCGCTCCAATCCGTCAGGGCGGGCTAAATTCGTCCAGTTACGCTCCACCACATAGATTTCATGGCGCAATCGAAAATGGGCCAACAATTCAGGCTCAAAGAGATGCCGGTTGGCGCCCGTGATCACATGGATCATGCCTTCGCCCCTGACGGTGTTCACCGTGGAGCAAAAGCACTTTTTCTGAATTAGACGACTGTCAGAACTGCCAGTTGACGGGCTAAATCTCGCCCCACCGAAGCGCCTTTATCACGGCCTGAGTTCGCGTCACGGCGTCCAATTTTTTCTTCGACTGCTCAACATGCCAGTTCACGGTGCGCTCGGTGAGGCCGAGGATGGTCGCGATTTCCCAGCTGGATTTGCCTTCCGCTGCCCATGCCAGGACATCGCGCTCTCGTTCGCTTAGGACACGCCGCCTCTGACCATCGGGCTCGCAACCCATTAGCGCTGCACAGCGTGCATGTGCGTACATGCCGACGAGGTGAAGCGCTTGCTTCGCCCTCGGCTCGTGGTCGGGTCGCTCGCCAGCCATCGTGACGCATGCCTGAAATCCCGTGCTGCGAACGATAGGCACTAGGAAACCTTTATTGAGGCC
>JBKPIZ010000412.1:0-6222 GCA_046730495.1 Pseudomonadota bacterium | reverse complement strand
GTTGAATGTTGTGCTGCACAACTAAGGAGCGTGGAACTCAAAGGGTGTACTGTTTTGAACAACCCACCCCCGACAGTGTTCTGTTTTGTCCCGTAATCCCTTGATTTCCCCCCACACTGGTATCATTTTTGGGTGGGACTTTGATGGGACCACTCCGATGTCGTCCCAACAAGAACGTGCATTATCGCAACCGCCGAAAAATAGCCTCGGTGAGCTATTGCTCCGCCGGCTGCTCCGCCGGCGGCCCCATGTGACCGCCTGCTTGCTTGCTTCCATCGTTGAGTGCTCCGACGATGGCATCTACAGCATCGACCTCGATGGCACCATCACGAGTTGGAACAAGGGGGCAGAGCAACTCTTCGGATATACGGCTGATGAGGCGGTCGGCGGGCCGGTCGCAATGCTAATCCCCTGGACCGGCAAGATAACGAAATCGCGATTCTGGAGCGCATCAAACGCGGAGAGCGTATCCGCCATTATGAAACCGTTCGCCAGCGCAAGAACGGAAGCTTGGTCGAGATTTCGTTGACCATCTCTCCGATCTTTACGCCTAAAGGCAAGATCGTCGGAGCGTCAAAGATCGCTCGCGACATTTCGGACCGCAAGAAAAGCCAGCAATTGATCGTTAGTGAACTGACCCACCGAACGCAAAACTTGTTTGCAGTGTTTCAGGCCATTGCCGCGCGCGCCGTTGACAAGAGCAAAACGGCCGCGGAGATAAAGTATGTCCTGAATGATCGGCTCCCAGGCGCTGGCGCGGGCGTATCAAGTGATAGCGGAAGGGGGAAGCGCGAGCGAGAGTTTAGCGGGTTCTCCAGGCAGGTAAGGTTCGGCGGTTGTGACATTGTCGTTAATCCATCTGCGGCCCAGCAGTTCGCGCTGATTATTCATGAGCTGGCAACGAACGCGCTGAAGTATGGCGCGCTGTCCGCTCCCGCCGGCCGTGTCTCGATCGAGGGTAAGATAGACCGGCTCAACTCCGGCAGTGACGAGGCCGACCCGGAGGGGATTTGGCAGCGTTATCCTTCTCGACTCCGCCAAGCACTTTGGCCAAAGCGTGGAGTTGGACTACGCGCCCCGAGGTCTATTCTACGAGCTTCAAGTACAACTGAGCACAATCGAAGCAGCAAACAAAAGAATGGACCGGCGCGAATAGGGCGGCCGGGCGGCGGGGCGCGAACTTCAATACGCGTTACGAGCCTGCGGTTTGCGCTTACCGCTTCGAGAACTGGAAGCTGCGGCGCGCTTTGGCGCGGCCGTATTTCTTACGCTCGACCACGCGCGGATCGCGGGTGAGGAAGCCGCCGCGCTTGAGCACGGCGCGCAAGTCCGGCTCATAGCGCATCAGCGCCTTGGACAGGCCGTGACGCACGGCGCCGGCCTGACCTGACAGGCCGCCGCCGGACACGGTGCACACGACGTCGTATTGTCCCTGGCGATTTGAGGCTACGAGCGGTTGCGCAATCATCATGCGCAGAACCGGCCGCGCAAAATAAGTTTCCACCGGGCGCTCGTTGATGACGATCTTGCCGGCGCCCATTTTGATCCAGACTCGCGCCACCGCATCCTTGCGCTTGCCGGTCGCATAGGCGCGGCCCTGCTTGTCGAGCTTCTGAACATATTTGGGCGGCGCCGCGGCGGCCGCGGGTTTAAGCGACGACAGTTCTTCGAGCGTCTGGATCGTCTCGGCCATTTACGCAGTCCTCTTATTCTTGCGGTTCATCGCGCCGATATCGAGTTTTTCCGGTTGCTGCGCATCGTGCGGGTGCTCGGCGTTCGGATAGACCCGCAGATTGCCGAGCTGACGGCGACCGAGCGGGCCGCGCGGGAGCATGCGCTCGACCGCCTTCTCAACGATCCGCTCGGGAAACCGGCCGGCCAGAATGGCCTTGGCCGAGCGTTCCTTGATGCCGCCGATAAACCCGGTGTGCTTGTAATAGATTTTCTGCTGCACCTTGCGCCCGGTGAGCACAACTTTGGATGCGTTGATCACGATCACGTTGTCACCGCAGTCGACGTGCGGCGTGAACGTTGGCTTGTGCTTGCCGCGCAGCCGCAGCGCCACGAGCGAAGCGAGCCTGCCGACCACCAGACCGTCTGCGTCGATCATCACCCACTTTTTCTCGATTTCGGCGGGCTTCGCCGAATAGCTTGTCATGGCTACATTCCATTTTTTCGTGATGCGCTTGCGTCGCCGGCGCGCGCTGCTTTTAAGCCGAGCTCCTCTCCGTAGTCAACCGTGAGGACGAATATCCCACGGTGCCAATGACTTCCTTTTACGGTATTATTTTACCGGAGGTATCGAATACGTTGATGTCACGTGGGCGACCAGGTCCTCGCCGCCGTCGGCGCGGATGGCCACTTCGCCAACCGCAAGCTTTTTTCCGAGCTTGAGCAAACGCGCATCGGCAATGAGGTCGCGTGGAGGAGGTTTTCTGAGGAAATTGATGGTCAAATTGGTGGTCACGGCGAGCGGGACCCAACCGATCGCCGACAAGACCGCCAGATACATGGCAAAATCGCCAAGCGCCATCATCGTAGCGCCGGACAGCGTTCCGCCCGGTCGCAACACCCGTTTGTCATAGCGCTGGCGGAGCCGGCAGCCGCCGTGCCAGAGCTCCTCCAGGTCGTAATCTCCCACGGCGTGAGGCGCTTCCGGGAATTCGGTGAGCAGCCGCTCAAGCAGCTCCTTGCGCGTCAAGGCCGGCGCAGCCATCTGAATCGCTCCGGTCAGCTTCGCGTCAGTGCGTGTCATATCAGCCATCGTATCGAGCTTGGCCCATGCATGCCTCCTCGTATTTCGATACAATGACGCTGACCGATTGCAAAATCAGCAAGGGTCATTTTGTCAGCCCAGCTTGTTAGTCAGATGAGCTTGTTACGCAGATGAGCGCCCAAACTGCGACCGCCGCGTCCACGCCCTCACCGCTCGTTCTGCTTCGCGAGAATCGAGGCGGAATCGCCATTCTGACACTGAACCGGCCGCAAGCCCGCAACAGCCTATCCGAAGCGCTTTTGCAAGCGCTCGGGGACACGCTTTCAGCAATCGCCCACGACCGGGCCGTGCGCGTCGTGGTGCTGGCGGCGAATGGCCCAGCCTTCTCCGCCGGACACGATCTGAAGGAGCTCAATGCGCGTCGTTCCGAGGCGGACCGCGGTCGCGCTTATTTCAAGCACATCATGGGCCTGTGCAGCCGGGTGATGCAGCAAATCGTGACACTGCCGCAGCCGGTCATCGCCGCCGTGCAGGCGACAGCAACGGCAGCCGGCTGCCAGCTTGTCGCCAGTTGCGATCTGGCCGTTGCTTCGCAAGCCGCAAAATTCGCAACGCCCGGAGTGAATATCGGCTTGTTCTGCTCGACGCCGATGGTCGCACTGTCGCGTAACGTTTCACGCAAACATGCCATGCAGATGCTGCTCACCGGCGACTTGATATCGGCAGACGACGCCGCCCGCATCGGGCTCGTCAATGAGGTCGTGCCCGTCGGGAAGGAACGCGCCGCCGCGATCAAGCTCGCGGAAAAGATCGCCGCCAAATCGACGGCGATCGTCAAGATCGGCAAAGAAGCATTCTACCGGCAGGCGGAAATGTCGCTGGCCGACGCCTACGATTATGCCTCGCAGGTGATGGTCGAGAACATGCTGGCGCGCGATGCCGAGGAAGGCATCAGCGCCTTCATCGAAAAGCGCGACCCGAAATGGCAGAATCGCTGAACAGTCTCTCCTTCGAGCACAGATAATGAATCACGACGCTTATCCAGACAGTTATATTCGCGGCATCCTCAACACCGCGAAAACGATCGCCATGGTCGGCGCCTCGGAGCGGGAAAATCGGCCGAGTTATTTGGCGTTCAAATATCTTTTGGAACACGGCTACCACATGATCCCGGTCAATCCCGGGCACGCTGGCGAGTCCATGCTCGGACAAAAAATTTACGCGCGGCTAAGCGATATTTCCGAGCCGATCGATATGGTCGACATCTTCCGCGCTTCGCAATATGCGCAGCCGATCGTTCAAGAGGCGCTGTCGCTCAAACCGCGGCCGCAAGTGATCTGGATGCAGCTCGGCATTCGCAATGACGAAGCGGCCGCGATCGCCGAAGCCAATGGCATGAAGGTCGTCATGAACCGCTGCCCCAAGATCGAGTATGGCCGGCTGTCGTCCGAGATCGCATGGATCGGTGTTAACACCCGCACGCTGAGTTCGAAAAAAGCGCCGATCAGCGGCCTGCAGCGCATGTCGCTCAACCGAACCAGCGCTCCCGGCGGCGCCACTGCCGCGGCTAATCGCGCTTCACGCCAAGAAGACGGCGGCCAATAACTTCCCAAACGCGCGCGCTTCTCGTAACAGCGGCACCATGTGTCCGACGTTCGCGCGTCGTCGCGTTAACGCTAGCCTCATTGGCGCGCCTTGACGGCGCAGACCGGTCCTATAAACCTTCAAGCGCCGTCACGCAGTGTGGCTTCTCGTTAACTTCTTGTCTGAAAAATCGGGCTTTTTAATTAGCGTCGCTAGCAAATCGGCTAGCAAATTTTTGACTGTCTGTCGCGCGTGGCAGGCTGCTCTTTAAGCCATCTTTCTATCAAGGAACGAGCGCGGAACTCTGCATTTGCGCGCGTTCCATAAAATCGGTTCGCAACCGACTCAACGCCGTCAGGATAAATGGCAACAGACCACAGATCTGGTTCGATGCCGACACGAATGGTGTAGCGCACGCCTCGGTGTTCCATCCGCTGATCGTGCTCTCAAACTCAAGGCCATGCAACCGCGTTTAGTGAGGCCGGGAGGAATTCGCGGCCGACACTCATATGTTGATCAAAACTTTGTGGAGAGCCATCGCCGCCGCCCCAAGCATGGATGCGCATACGAGGAGTATCAATGACAGACGCCGTGACACAACGCCCCTTCCCGCCGCCCCGGTCCGTTGAAGAATTAGACGCGTACTCTTCAGCGTGCGACGAATGAGTAGATAAGCCAGATAACGACGAGAGCCACTATAACGAGCATCCAATTGGGAACTTGAATGCCCGCTGTAGATGTTGTCCGGCTAAACAGTCCATGGTTTTCCCTCCTAGGGCACCTCTTGCGTATATCTATTATGAGGAGCGAGGCCGGAGATCGGCGGCCGAATGCGGCATTTGACTCGACTCCAGGCTTTTTTAGGCGCACTGTGGGTCATCATCGGCAACGGCCCCAAGATTAGGCATCGGTGACTGAGAGCAACTCGCGCTCCCGCCTTCACAGGAAGAGGGGCGTCCGATGACCACAGCCATTGAATATCGCCTGATGGCCGACGAATGCTTTCAATGGGCACGCGTCGCTAAAACAAACAGCGTGCGCCTAACCTATCTCGGAATAGCAAAGATCTGGCTTGAAGCGGCAGTGCGCCAAGATGGCGAGTTGCCAATACCCCTACCATCACATTGACGCCGACACCGCTTAGTTTCCCGAATAGGCCGGCTGGCAAATGTTGCCTCAGAGCTGGCCGCGCCAGTGGCCTCGACCGATCGACAAGCCCCCCAGCCCCCGACGGCCGGGGCCACACTTCGGGTTTCGCGCCCACGGAACGTAAAGAGAAGTCCAAACGTTGACTTTTATCACCGGCAGCGGCTCTGCCCAGGCGTCGGTGGCTGTGAGTTCGGTAGCGCTCCCGCCTGAAAGGAGCGCCCGATGCCAAACAATCTGAGTGAACAAGTCCGCGAATGGGACGAGCAGGCGGTGCAATGCGCGCGGCAAGCTGACACTCAAACCGATCCCAAAGGTGAAACAGCAGTTTTTGGAACTCAAGCGGCTCTGGCTGTTGTTGGCGCGCAGTTACGACTTTAATGAACGTCCGGGTTACGGCGAGGCAAACCGGAAATCGGATAACTTTCCGAGTCCGATACGACGCTAAACGCGGGCAAGCCGGTCACGCCAGTGGCCCTAGGAGCCATATCGAGTTTGAGCGACGAAGAGCGTTATCGAAAACAGGCGGAAGACTGCCGACAGATGGCCGCGAAGGCTATCAGCCCTCTCGACAAAGAGGCGTGGCTGAAGTTAGCCGGGGATTGGCTAAAGCTGGCTGATGACGGGGCTCCGTGGGAAAAACCCCGCTGAGCATTGGTCGCGCCTCGTTTGGCTTAAAGTATGCCTCCTAGTTACAGGTCAATTCTCATGAATAAAAAATCGAATGCTAACGAGCCCCCCGGCAGTCAGCTCAGCAAGCGTGCCAAACGCAAAGC
>JBKPIZ010000411.1:0-8936 GCA_046730495.1 Pseudomonadota bacterium | reverse complement strand
GGTTACGCCGGCGCACTCCGTTTTCGGCAAATCGACAAATCGATCCAGCCGCCCGCCCATGAACACGGCGGCGATCTCCCTTGTTCCGCCATATTCGCTGACGTTCTTTTTTGGAGTGAATCGCAGGCATGCGACATAGCGGTTGACGGTGCCGGATGATTTTAGCACCGGCTCAGAAATAGCGGCATCCCGGATTCCGGTCGGATTGTTCAGATAGGCGTGCATGGCGGCGAGAATATCCGACTTGTAATTTGTCGGATAAACATTGATCTCGTCGGTGACGACGTCATGCCCGCAGGCGCCAAGCGCGGACGTCAGGCTGAGTAGCAGAATTAGGTTTCGCAATCGCTACTCCGCATTTGCCGGCGCGTGGATCTTTGTCATCAGTTGCCCTGTCATCGGCTGCTTTCCTTGGCGGACTGTTTTGCGGATTTCGGCCGCCGCCGCTCAATCTGCAACTGCGCCAAGAACGGCGCCAGCTGATGCGCTCACGCCGCCGATCACTGTTGACATCATGGCCTTTCTCCTCTGCCGGAAAATATCCCGCGCGGCAAACCGCAACAAGGCGACCCTTACCGCCCCAGCGCGGCGCTCGCGCTTCCCATGCCGGCGTCAAGCCGGTACCATTCGCAGCACGATTTTGACGTTGCAAAAATCTGATAATGAGGCATTCCCTTGCGGCGGCTTACGCTCGGCAAACTCGACGCAATGCCTTTGCGCAATTATGGTTACAGTGCTGAACAGGTTTGACTGAACGCCTTCGGTAGCCGGGCCTCGCATGGAGTTTCTTCAGTACCTTATCCACACCTATGGCCTTGTCGCCGTCGGCGCGGTCGTCGGCCTGGAATGTATCGGGTTTCCGCTGCCGGGCGAGACCGCATTGCTCGCAGCTGCTGTCTATGCCGGCACCAAGCACGATCTGAACATCGTCTCGGTCATCATCACGGCGGGAGCGACAGCCATCGTCGGGCGAATGATCGGTTACGTAGTCGGCCGCGAATACGGCTATTGGCTGTTGCTGCGCTACGGCAGTTACATACGGATGACGCAAAGCCGGATCAAGCTCGGCCAATATTTGTTTATGCGCCACGGTGGCAAGATCGTCTTCATCGCCCAATTCGTGCCGGTGCTGCGCACCATCGCCGGCTTGTTTGCCGGCTGCAATATGATGCCGTGGCGCAATTTCCTGGTCGCCAATATTGTCGGATCGATATTATGGGCGGTGAGCTACGGCTATGCCGCCTATGCGTTCGGCCTGGGCATCAAGCGGCTTGAGGGTCCGCTGGTCATTGTCTTGGTGATACTCACGATCCTCGGTTTCGTCGTCGGGGGCATCTTCATCCACCGCCACGAAGCCCAGCTTGCCGCCGAAGCCGAACGAGCCATGCCCGGCCCGCTCAAGCTGCCGTGAACGCGCGCTCGCGCTGCGGCGCGAGTTCCTTGAACCCGCAGCCGTTGCGCACCATATTCAATGAGGTCGCGGCGGAAGCGTTCCACCCGGCAGGGGCGCCGCAAGGGCCCCACAAAGTCGCTTTCTAACGAGGGCTTTGGAGTCATGTCGAGGGTGCCGTCGCTTTCAAGTCCGTTTCTTCTCGGCTTTGACGAGATTGAGCGCGTGCGTGATCGAGTCGGAAAAGCAGCAGAGGGCTATCCGCCTTACAACATCGAGCGAGTTCCGCGCGACGGGAACAGTCCCGAGCGCTTGCGCATTACCCTTGCGATCGCAGGATTCACCCGCGATCAACTCGAAGTCACTGTAGAGGAGAACCAACTCGTCATTCGCGGCCGGCAGCAAGACGACAAAAGCCGGCAATTCATCCACCGCGGTATCGCAGCGCGTCAGTTTCAGCGCACGTTTGTCTTAGCGGATGGAATGGAAGTGTCGGGTGCAGACCTAAAGAATGGATTGTTATCGATTGACCTGGTGCGTCTGGAGCCGGAGCGCGTTGTTAGATCGATATCGATCAAAGAGTATGATTAACGAGGAAAACGACTCGACCGAGTAGAAAGGAGTCGAGCGCCATGAACAATATGAACCGCGTTGAAAGCAAGTTCGAAATGTCGCCGGAGGCGCTGGCCCAGCTCGGCGACGGCCGTATCGCTTACGTCAAGACGATCCGATCCGAGGACGTTCAAACCTTGTTTCCGCAGGCCGATGTGCCGCAAATGGCGCCGGGTCAGAAGCTGTTCGCGCTGCATGCCGCTGACGGCACGCCGATCATGCTTACTGACAGCCGCGAAGCTGCGATCGCCAATGCCTGGAGTCAGGAGCTGGAGGCGGTCAGCGTGCACTGACCAGGAATCAGGGATCAGTATTCAGTAATCAGAAGGGTTGCGATCCGCCGCAGCCCTTTTTATTTTTTAGACGCTCTGTCTGATTACTGATTCCTGGTTATGCCGCGGAAGCCGAAGGCATAGCCAAGACCGCGTAGAGCGATTCGGCGTCGTGGGTGGCGCGCAATTTGTGGACCACGGTTTGATCCCGCATCAATCGAGCAATGCGCGCCAGGGCCTGGAGGTGATCGGCGCCGGCCCCCTCGGGCGCCAATAACAGAAAAACCAGATCGATCGGCTGATTGTCGAGGGCGTCGAAATCTACCGGACGGTCGAGCCGCGCGAACAGGCCGAACAGTCGGCCCAGCGTCGGCATTTTACCGTGGGGAATGGCAACTCCATTGCCGATCGCGGTGGTACCGAGTTTCTCCCGCTGCATCAGGAGATCGAAAATCGCCCGCTCGTTCTGCCCGGTCAGCATGGCGGCGCGCGCCGCAAGCTCTTGCAGCACCTGTTTTTTGTTATTGACCTTGAGCGCCGGGATAATCGCGTTTGGCGCGATCAGATCGGTGAGCGGCATGTATGGAACCTGAAGACGAAGTTTTTTGGCAGCGCCAACATTTAGGCGTGATTCTCCCGGTGGGCGTTAGCCGAACGTTCCGGAAGGGTGCTTAAAGGCGGCGGACCATAGGGACCACGCGCGAGCGCGTCAATGGGCATCGCGTGGCGAGGAATCTGCGGGATCGATCCAACCGAAATGGCCGTCCGGCCGCCGGTAAACAACGCTTATTCCGCCGTGGACGGCGTGACGAAAGACCAGGACCGGCGCGCCCGTCATGTCGAGTTCGGTCACCGCCTCGCTGACCGAGAGGCGTCTTAAGGTCGTCGTCGATTCGGCAATGATTACCGGCGTGAAACTATCGACTTCGACGGCATCGTCGTTTTGCGGCGCCTCGATCACATAGGTTGCCGCGCTGCTGGAAGTTCCCGCGTCGCCCCGCTCGTGCCGATGCTCCTTGAGCCGGCGGTGGTAGCGGCGGAGCCGTTTTTCGATGCGCAGCGCGGCCTGGTCGGCGCTAGCATAAGCGTCCGGCGCCATGCCTTCGGTATGCAGGGTGATTTTGGAGTCGAGATGAATGGCGCATTCGGTGCGGAAACCGAAGCCGTCCTTGGCCAGTGTGACATGGCCCGAATAGCCGCCGTCGAAATACTTGTTCACGGCCTGCGCAATTCGCGCATTGATGCGTTCCCGCAGTGCCTCGCCCAAGTCGAGATTCTTCCCTGACACGCGAAACGGCATGGGCGGCCCTCCGAAGGCAATTGGAAATCATCGAACTAGCTGAGCTAGGTCCTGATTTCGACCGATTCAATGCGATGACGCCCGAGTGGACGGGCGCGATCATGAGGTCAGCTCACGATTGCAGCTTGCTTCTCTCGCCGCCGTTGGACGGACGACGGAATCCGCATCGATTCCCTGTATTTGGCAACGGTCCGCCGCGCGATATCGATCCCGGCTTCACGGAGTTTTTCCACAATAGTGTCGTCGGACAGAATGTCGGATGCGCCTTCCGCATCGATCAACTGACGAATACGGTAACGCACTGCCTCGGCTGAATGCGCTTCGCCGCCATGCGCTCCGGCGATTGCCGAGGTAAAGAAATATTTCAGCTCGAAGATGCCGCGGCTGGTGGCCATGTATTTGTTGGCGGTAACCCGCGATACGGTCGATTCGTGCATACCGATCGCCTCAGCGACGGTCTTGAGATTAAGCGGCCGCAAGTGCTCGACTCCGCGAGCAAAAAACGCGTCCTGCTGCCGCACGATCTCGTTAGCGACCTTGAGAATGGTTCGTGCGCGCTGATCGAGCGCACGAACGAGCCAAGTGGCATTCTGCAGACAATCGGCGAGATAGGACTTTTCGGCATCGCGTCGCGCGGTCGCCGAAACCTCCGCGTAGTAGGTTTGGTTGACCAAGACCTTCGGCAGGGTGTCGGAATTGAGCTCGACCAGCCAGGCGCCATCCGGCGCAGCGCGTACGAACACGTCGGGTACGATTGGCTGAACGATGGTTGAGCCGAAGGCGAGACCGGGCTTCGGATTAAGACGCCGGAGCTCGGCGATCATTTCGGCGAGATCTTCGTCGCCGACGCCGCAGATTTTCTTCAAGGCGACGACGTCGCGCCGGGCGACGAGATCGAGCCTGCCAATCAGGGCCGCCATCGCCGGATCGTAGCGATTGTGCTCCTTGAGCTGGATGGCCAGGCATTCGGCGAGGTCGCGTGCGCAAATGCCGGGAGGCTCGAACGTCTGCAAAATGGCGAGCACTGCCTCGATCTCGGCAAGCCCGGTCCCAAGCCGTTCCGCAGCAGCCGCGAGATCGCCGGCGATGTAGCCAGATTCATCCACCAGATCGACGAGATAGAGGCCGATCATGCGCTGGACCGGATCGGTAATCGCCAGCGTCACTTGCTCGCGCAGCCAATCCGCCAATGTCGGCTCGGCGGATACGAAAGATTCGAGATTGTAGTCGCCATCGTCACGCGGGCTCGCCGAGCCTGCGGCCCATTCCGAATAGCCGGCCGGCCTGTCGGCAAGGCGCGGGCGCGCCGGCGCGTTGTCGTCGAGCGATCCCTCAAGCGGGTCCTCGCGCGACTGTTCGCCGCTCGAGCCGTCGGCGAACTCGGTTCCGGGCGAGGCGCCGTCGTCGGCTGCTCCGTTAGCCGTTGCCTCTGCGCCACTGCCGGCCGCTACTGGTTCACTATCCGGGCCACGGTCGAGCAGCGGATTACGCTCGAGCTCCGCTTCGACATAGGCCGCCAAATCGAGATTCGAGAGCTGGAGCAGCTTGATGGCTTGCATCAGCTGCGGCGTCATGACCAGCGCCTGGCTTTGCCGGATTTGCAGTCTTTGGGTCAGCGCCATCCGCAGCCTGTGCGACTTGGTCCGATTCTTGCTTCTTTGTGCTTACAACATCGGGACCGCCGTCGCCAGTCGTTTGGGCGCTAGAACTTAGAGGCGGAATTCCTCGCCCAAATAGAGCCGTCGCACGTCAGGGTTGTTGACGATGTCATCGGCGCGGCCCTCCATGAGCACTTCGCCGGAATAGATGATGTAGGCGCGGTCGGTCAGGCCGAGCGTCTCGCGCACATTGTGGTCGGTAATCAGCACGCCGATGCCGCGATTGGTCAAATGACGGACCAGCGTTTGGATATCTCCGACGGCAATCGGGTCGATGCCGGCGAACGGTTCGTCGAGCAGCATGTAATTCGGGCGCGTCGCCAAGGCACGGGCGATTTCGACCCTGCGCCGCTCGCCGCCGGACAACGCGATCGCCGGCGTTTTGCGCAGGCGCGCAATGTTGAACTCTTCCAGCAGCGCCTCAAGATCATGAGTCCGGAGCCGCGTGTCGGGCTCGACGACCTCCAACACGGCGCGGATATTCTCCTCGACCGTGAGGCCGCGGAAGATCGAAGCTTCTTGCGGCAGATAGCCGATGCCGAGCCGCGCGCGTTGATACATGGGCAGCTGTGTCACGTCGCAGCCGTCGAGTTCGATGCGACCCTCATCAGCCTTGATGAGGCCGGTGATCATGTAGAACACCGTCGTCTTACCGGCGCCGTTGGGGCCCAAAAGGCCGACTGCCTCGCCTTTGCGCACGTAAAGGCTGACGCCCCTCACCACTTTTCGGCCGACAAAGCTCTTGGCGACGCCATGAACCGCAAGCAGCGGTTTGCGTTCGGGCGGCGCGACGCCGTTGCCGCCGCCACGGAGGCGCGGTCGTGTCGCTGGGCCTTGACCATTATTTTGATTGACCGGCGCAGCGGGCGGGCGCGGCAGCCGCGGTGGGGCGGTCGGCGGCTGGGCCGGAGGCGGGGCTGGGCTTCGCAGTGAACTTGGTGGTGGCGAATGTGCTGACGGCCCCGCTGGAGGTGCTTTGGCGCGCACTTTCTCCGGTACCGTCACGCACGCGATGTCGACATAGACCGTGCTGATCGCGCCGCCGATCGAGACGAGGTCAATCGCCTCACCTTCGGCGAGCGGCTGCGACGACCTTGTCGCATCGCCGCGTCGGAAATATGAGAAAAGGTCCTGGGCCAAAATCCATTATCCCATGAGCCGGGGTCGCAAATTGCATTTCCAGAATCGCGAAGCGGAGCCCGTTGTTTTCAAAGCTTAGCCGATTTCGTTGGGCTTTGGTGCAGGCCGCGGCTCAATTTGACCGGCCGGGCCCGATGGTCATGAAATTGGACGGGCCGCCCTGGCCCTTGCCAGGTTGGATTAAAGCGCGCACGCGGCCCCCGCTGCCCGCGCTCGCTCCGGCGCCACTGCCGCCGGACTCGACCCGCGCATTTCCGGTCTCGGTGTCGACCACGACACGTTCGCCATGGATGACGTTCTGACCCTGACTGACCACGACATTGCCGCTCAACGTGATGGTCTTGGTCTTGAGATCGTAGATGCCGAGGTCGCCGCTTGCGCTCTGATCTTTGGTGAGGACGGTCACGCCGCCGCGCGCTTCAATGCGGCGGATATTTTGAGCGCCCTTCGTTCCGCCGAGCTGAGATTTTGCGGCCGTACCCGTGGTTGCTTCCCCACCCGATTCGCCAATGCCGACTTCCTGGCCATAAAAAACAACAAGACTGCGGCACCGCATCGTAGTGTCGCCCTGGACCACCTGCACATTGCCGGAAAAGGTTGCGGTCTTGCTCTTGTCGTGAACCTCGAGCGTGGCGGCCTCGATCTGAACCGGAGCATCCTTGTTTTCGAATTGGCCCGGTTTGGTCGGGCTGGAAGCGGCTCCTCCTTGGGCAAGACGTGTTTGTGCAAATGCCTTCGGCGCCCAAGTAGCGAGCACGGCGCAGAACGTCGCCGTCGTGACAATAATTGCGAACCGCCGCATCATGGCTCGCTCGTTTTAGCGGCCTCGGCAGACGCGCGTTTGCCGGGCAAGAGCGTCATGGCGACGCCACTGAAACGCACGACGCTGCCGCGGTCCACAATGTCGAGCCGCTTGGCGTTGAGAAAGCCGTCGAGCATTTTCACCGACACCGGCTTCTCCGAGACCACATTGCCTTTGCGCACGTCGATCACGGCCTCGATCAGACGTCCCTCATACCCGGTCGAGGAAACGAGCTGGATATTCTCGCGCAATATCAGCATTTCCGTCTTGGCGTCGTAGACGCCGGACACTGCTGACATCTCAACCGTGCTGTTATCCTGCAGCTCCATCTTGGCGTGAAGTTGGTGCAGTTCGACCAGATTGGGCTTGGTGATGTCTTGTCCGGCCGCATCCGCTGAAAATTCATAGGCACGGGAATCGTTTGTGTAGCCGGCCAACCGCGGTTGCTGCATTGTTATCCGCGTACCGTGGATGACGAGCTTGCCGAGTTCGCCGGGCAGCCGAAAGCCACCGATCGGCGGCATGTAATTGATACCGATCACCGTCAAAAGCAGCGCCGCAATCCCGGCGGGGACGCAGATGCGTAGCCAGCGCACGTGTCGGCTGTGCCGCAACGCCGCGCGATAGCTGCGCTCGAAGCCACCGCGGGAATTTGCCGAAAGTGCTGTCGCCGTGCGCCCGGGGTAGAGAATGACCAAGCACTGATCCCCTTCACGCCGCCCCTTGAGTCGGACTTAGACCACGGTTTGGGTCGGTTTGTCTCGCAAAACGAATGTAGCTCAGCGAAGCCCGTTATTTCAGGTACTTAGCCGGCTTTGCGCCTTACGAATGGGCAAAAATGTCCTCGCCGGCGAAGCCGGCGAGGTCGAGCCGGACCCGATCCGGCAGGAACCGAAAGCAGGTCTGCGCCAATTGTTCGCGGCCTTCGCGGGCGAGCATGACATCGAGGCGCTGTTTGAGCGCGTGGAGATGAACGACATCGGCGGCCGCGTAGGCAACCTGAGCTTCGCTCAATTCCGGCGCGCCCCAATCGGAGGACTGCTGCTGCTTGGACAGCTCCTGTCCGAGGATTTCGCGCACCAGGTCCTTCAGCCCGTGTTTGTCGGTATAGGTTCGCGCCAGTCGTGACGCGATCTTGGTGCAATAGACTGGCTCGGGCATGACGCCGAAAGCGTTGAAGAGAACTGCGAGATCGAAGCGGGCGAAATGAAAGATCTTGAGCAATGACTTGTCGGCCAGCAACCGTTTCAGATTGGGCGCATCGCCGCCGCGCGGCGGGATCTGCACGACATCGGCAGAGCCGTCGCCCGGCGACAGTTGCACCACGCACAGCCGGTCGCGGGTGACATCCAGCCCCATGGTCTCGGTATCGATCGCGACGGCGCCCCGATAGCGTGAAATGTCTGGCAAATCGCCGCGATGCAGTCGGATCGTCATGCCGGCGTTATCGCCCGCGATCGACAAGATTCCAAGGCCTTATTTGCACAATCGTCGCGAAGAGTTGATTTTTCCCCGTTCGCGGCTGGAACGTTCTTGCGTTCTTTGCTTATGCGTCGCGAGGCCGCCCGTGGTGGTGGCGGCCTTGCTGCGCACCGACGCCGCAGCGACCGCACAATGCCGGCTACTAAGAACGCGGCTGTTTTTGTAGGTCGTAATTGTTGGTGCCCAGGAGAGGACTCGAACCTCCACGCCTCGCGGCGCTAGTACCTGAAACTAGTGCGTCTACCAATTCCGCCACCTGGGCATTCGCCACTGCTTTCTT
>JBKPIZ010000410.1:0-5072 GCA_046730495.1 Pseudomonadota bacterium | reverse complement strand
GTATAAGTCCATGGCGCGCGGCGTATTGCTCCGCAGCCGCCATCTGTCTACGAAGGCTGTCGCCCTGTGCTTGCTCGGGTGTACTGAAGCGCCTGTAGCTATACGCCCTAGGTCGCTCCTCACCAGCCGCGTGCGCTTGTTGCCCCATCCCTCATCCTCCATGCCACAGGTGTTTGGCATTGGGTGGCCGCCGGCCGCGGCGACTTCGAGCGCGCGCTTGGCGCTCTCCTGGCCTTTGATGTCGGCGAGGTCGAACAGCGGTCCGCTCGTTTCCAGAATTTTCGGCTGCGGCCGCGACAGCACTTGCGTGCCCTTGAATGATTGGCGAGTTGGATCAGCGAGCCTGCGGCGATGATCTCGATTTCCGGGCTGGCCCACGCTGCTTCGGGTCCGCAAGTGGCAGGGCAGATCAAGCCGTCACCGCGGGCATTGGCCCCGATGGCGGCCGGCAAGACACCGGCGACCGGCGCGATCGAACCGTCAAGGCCGAGCTCGCCGAGCACGGTGAAACCGGACAGCGCATCATGCGGGATGGCGCCAATCGCCGCCATCAACCCGAGCGCAATCGGCAGATCGTAGTGGCTGCCTTCCTTGGGCAGATCGGCGGGCGCGAGATTGATAGTGATGCGGCGGGCCGGCAAAGCGAGCCCCGAAGCGATCAACGCCGAGCGCACCCGTTCGCGCGCCTCCGAAACCGCCTTATCGGGCAGGCCGACGATGGCGAATGCGGGCATGCCCGGCGCAACCTGCACCTGCACGTCGACCGGCCGTACCTCAATGCCTCAAAGGCAACTGTGGCGACGCGCTGGACCATTTTGGCCTCACCCCAAGCCCATTCGGCGCAAAGCTTCAGGCGCACAGACCGCGCGTACTGCGCGATTTGCATCGGATCTGCGCAACCATAACGGGTAGCTTGCCGGCGTCAAGAACAATTCAAGAACATAGTTCCGCCGCTGCCGAAATCAGGCGCGGCGGCTTTGCGCTTCGATTTTGTCCCAGATCAGCGCAGCAATATCGGCGCCGCCGAAGTTTTTTACCGCACGGATGCCGGTCGGCGAGGTGACGTTGATCTCGGTCAGGAAGCCGCCGATCACGTCGATACCGACGAACAACAGGCGCCGCTCGCGCAAAGCCGGCCCGAGCCGCTTACAGATTTCGCGCTCGCGGGCCGAAAGGTCGGTCGCTTTCGGCACGCCGCCGCGCACCATGTTGGAGCGCAGATCATCGACCGCGGGTACGCGATTGACCGCACCGGCGAACTCGCCGTCGACCAGGATGATGCGCTTGTCACCCTCTTTCACCGCAGGGAGAAATTTCTGCACCACCCAAGGCTCGCGGAACGTCGCCGCGAACAGGTCGTAGAGCGAGCCGAAATTGAGATCCTCGCGGGCGAGACGGAACACGGCCTCGCCGCCCTTGCCGTAAAGCGGCTTCATCACGATGTCGCCGTGCTCGGCGCGAAATTTCTTGATCGCTGCCAGGTCGCGCGTCACCAGCGTCGGCGGCATCAGATCGGGAAATTCGGTGACAAAGACCTTTTCCGGCGCGTTGCGCACATGCGCTGGATCGTTGACGACCAGTGTCTTCGGCTGGATCCGCTCGAGCATATGCGTCGAGGTGATATAAGCGAGGTCGAACGGCGGATCTTGCCTCAGCAGCACGACATCGAGCGATGACAGCTCGACCACGCGCGCCTCGCCGAGCGTGTAATGGTCGCCGGCTTGGTCGCGCACAGCGAGCGGCCGCACGCTCGCCGAAACGTTGCCGTCACGCATGACCAGCTGATCGGGCGTATAATAAAACAGCGAATGGCCGCGCGCCTGCGCTTCCAAAAGCAAGGCAAAAGTGGAATCGCCGCGAATGTTGATCCGCTCGATAGGATCCATTTGGACGGCGACGTTCAAGGGCATCAGATTGATCCGGTTTCGGCAGTTCGTTCGATTCTCTGCAGTGGAGTTTATCGCGTCATAGGCCAGTCGGGACAAAGAGAAGTTGCGCCGCTCGCCGGTCCGCTCATACGACCTCTGCAATAAAGGCATTAACGATGTGCCGCGGCATTTTGCCGGGAGTGACCACGATGACGTCGAAACGGATGCCGCCATTGGCATGTTGAGGATGGCGCGCCAGCCACAGCTCGGCCGCGCCGATCACGCGGCGCTTGGTTCGCTCCGTCACCGCTTCCACCGCCTCATCAATGGTGCCACGCGCTTTGACCTCGACGAACACCACCACCCCACGCCGCCGGGCGATGATGTCGATCTCGCCGAACGGTGTTTTCCACCGCCGCTCCAGGATGCGGTAGGCCTTGGCGATCAAAAGCAGCGCGGCGCGGCTTTCCGCCGACAAGCCGCGCTGAAAAGCGGCAACCCGTTCCGGCCGCGGCGGCAGCTTCGACGGTTGGAGCGGTTCAGCGCGGCGCGCCATGTTTGCCATCCTTCTTGACGCTTTTCTGCAGCGCGAGCGCGCTCTGATAGATTTCGCGACGCCGCTTTCCTGTCAGCTGCGCGACCTCGGCAACGGCGTCCTTCAGCGACAGCCGCGCTAGCGCGTCGCGCAGCAAGCCCTCGCTTTCCGCTGCTCCGATTTGTGCCGGCGCTTGCGGCGGCGCGATCACGACGACAATCTCGCCGCGTAGTTCGTCGCCGCTGCACACTTTCGCCAGACTCGCGAGTTCGCCGCGCTTGACCTCCTCGTGCAGCTTGGTCAATTCGCGACACAATGCGGCCTCGCGGTTTGCGCCGAGACCGGCGGCGAGGTCGGCCAAAGTCGCCGCAATGCGCGGACCGCTTTCGAACAACACCAGCGTTGCCGGAAGCGCGGCGACTTCGGCAATGCGGGCGCGCCGGGCCGCTTGCTTGGGCGGCAGAAAGCCTGCGAAGAAAAACTGATCGGTCGGCAATCCGGACACCGTCAATGCGGTCAGCACCGCCGAAGGGCCGGGCAGGGCGGTGACGAGATGGCCGGCATCTTGCGCCGCACGAACCAGCTTATAGCCCGGATCGGAAATCAGCGGCGTGCCGGCGTCCGAAACCAGCGCGATGGCCGCACCCTCGGCGAGGCGGCGCAGCAGTCCCGGGCGCGCCTTGGCCGCGTTGTGATCATGATACGGCGTGAGCGGCGTTGTGATGGCGTAACGGTCGAGCAATTTGCGGGTGACGCGGGTGTCCTCGCAGGCGATCAAATCGGCGCCTGCGAGCGCCTGTAGCGCGCGCAGCGTGACATCACCAAGATTGCCAATCGGGGTTGCAACCAGATACAGACCCGGCGCCAGCCGCGAACCCTGGATCGGCTGGTCGGCAACTACGAAGGAGCGCACAACGCCTTCATCGCGGTTGGTTTGCTCGCGCTCTTGCTGCCCGTGTTGGCGCAATCCTTCCTGGCGCAATCCGTGTTGGCGCGATCGATGGCGGGCGGTCATAGGCATTGCGGCCACTCTAGCCTCGGTTTCCTTACCGGTCACAGCATTGGTCGAGGCGGCGGTAAATTCCCTATTTTTCTCACTTGGTTAACCATTCGCCGCCAATATGTCGAATTGGCAGTGCCGTATGGCTAAGGCGCCGTTAACGGCGCCAGGGGCCGCCGTGGGGAGAACTGCCGTGTCCGCGCAGTTGCAGGTTCAGGGCTCGGCAGGTTGGCCAACGCGCCGCCGCGCGGTGGCCGGCCTGCTAGGCACCGCCGGCGTGTTTCTGGCCGGCTGCTCGCAAACCTCGCAATATCTGTCCTCCACGCCGACGCCGCAGTCACCGCAGATGCCGCTGGCCGCGACCATCGGCGCCGGCCAGGTCAAAGCCGGACTGATCCTGCCGTTGTCTGCCGCCGGCAATGCCGGGGTGGCGGGTCAGGCCATGCGCAATGCCGCCGAAATGGCAATTGCCGAGTTCAACAATCCGAACATTCAACTCTTGGTCAAAGACGACGGCGGCACCGCCGAAGCCGCACGCGTCGGCGCGCAACAAGCGATCGATGAAGGCGCCGAGATCATTCTCGGGCCATTGTTCGCGCAATCGGTTGGCTTCGTCGGACAAGTGGCCCGTCCGCGCAACGTCCCGGTGATCGCGTTCTCGACCGATGCCAATGTCGCCTCGGCCGGTATCTATTTGCTGAGTTTCCTCCCCGAAACCGACGTCGATCGCATCGTGCAATACGCGGCCTCGACGGGGAAGCGCTCCTACGCGGCGCTCATTCCCGACAATCCCTATGGCACTGTGGTCGAAGCGGCCTTCAAGCAGGCTGTAGCGCGGCGCGGCGGTCAGGTCGTTGCGCTCGAACGCTATCCGCACGATAAGGCCGCAATGGCGAATCCGGTTCGCAGCGTCGCTCAAGCGTCGGCGCGGGCCGACGCGCTGTTCATTCCCGATGGCGGCGATGCGGTGCCGGACGTTGCGCAGGCGTTGAGCGCCGACGGGGTGAACCTCAAACGCCTTCAACTGCTCGGTACTGGGCTGTGGGACGATCCGCGCATCTATGCCGCGCCTGCGCTTGACGGCGGTTGCTATGCCGCGCCGGACGGCGTCGGTTACCGAAACTTCTCGTCGCGCTATCGCACCCGTTACAATCAGGACCCGGTGCGCACTGCGACGCTTACCTACGACGCCGTCGCGCTGATCGCCGCTTTGGTGAAAACGCAAGGCGCGGCGCGATTTTCCCAGCAGGTTCTGACTAACCCTTCAGGCTTTACTGGAATCGACGGCCTGTTTCGGTTTCGCCCCGATGGCACCAATGAGCGCGGCTTAGCGGTGCTTCGGGTCTCCAGTGCCGGCGCGCAGATCGCCGCGCCGGCGTTGCGCAGCTTCGGCGGCGGATCGGCAACGTAACATCGCTACGCCGCGAGATCGGCGACCACCGAATCGAGGAGCGGGAAGCCGGACAGCGTCACGCGCATTCGCCCGGTGGGAGTCGTTTCAATCAAACCGTGCTGGCGCAGCATTGCAATGCGGTCCGGCTCGAGCGGGCGTCCGGCAATCTGGCTGTAGCGTGTCGGGTCGATTCCTTCGGCGAGGCGAAGACCCATCAGCAGAAACTCGTCCGCGCGTTCGACCGAGGTGAGGCTGTCTCTTATACACATCTCCGAG
>JBKPIZ010000409.1:0-6385 GCA_046730495.1 Pseudomonadota bacterium | reverse complement strand
CCGTGCAGGTGTCGGGCAGCACGATCTTTGTCGCGCCGCTCGAAACGCTACCGCTGCGCAACGTGCCGGTGATCGCGCCGGCGCTGCCGCTCGATGGCGACAAGATCGAGTCCGCGGCCGTAACGACGGCAATTCGTTCGGCGCTGAGGCGACGCGAGCTCGAGGCCGGCGAAAGTCCGGTCGCCCTATTCGTGCCATGGCGCGGCTCGGCGACATTCCAGCGACTCGACAAGTTGTGCCGCGGCATTCTCGACGGGTTGGCTCCGATCCTCGCCCACGGACATCCGATCGTGCTCGTCGGCGACAGCGATGTCGGCGGGCTGATCGGGATCCACTTTTGCGAGGAAATGAGAGTCGCCACGCCGATCGTCTCTATCGACGGCCTTGAACTTAAAGATTTCGACTACATCGATATCGGCGCCATTCTCGATACGTCGGGCGCCGTAGCGGTCGTCATAAAGTCGCTGATATTCCCGGCCAGCACTGGCGTCGGCAGGGAGTGGGCCGCGACGCCAATCGCTGCCGGAGCGGACGCGACTTCCTGACCACTTCTCTCACGAATTCGGAGAAACGGGCATGAAGAAGAGCGAGTCGCAGAAAAGCGACAAGAGCGGATCGCAAAAGACTCCTTCTCAGCTAATAGACGCGAGAATCGAGGAGCTCGGCGACTGGCGGGGCAAGATGCTCAGCCGGCTCCGGGCCCTGATCCGGGAAGCCGACCCCGAAATCGTCGAGGAGTGGAAGTGGCGGGGAGTTCCCGTGTGGTCGCACGACGGATTGATCTGCACGGGCGAGACTTACAAGGCCATCGTGAAGATGACCTTCGCCAAAGGCGCAGCGCTTAAGGATCCTTCCGGCCTCTTCAATGCCAGTCTTGAGGGCAACACGAGGCGTGCAATCGATTTCCACGAGGGCGACCAGATAGACGAAAAGGCATTGAAGACTCTTATTCGCGCCGCGGTGACGCTGAACAAGTCGAAAGCCCAAAGCTGATCAACGGCGCCAAATATTTTCCGTAGCCGCGAGTTGGTGTTTCGAGCTGCCCGTATTTTGTACATTGCACAAGGCGCGGGCGCGATGCGCCTTAAACGAGCAGCCGCACCCTGATCGCGGCTGCCGCCGCAAAGATCTAAACCACTGTAACAGCTTCCATATTTCTATGTTGCCGCACCGGTGCGGCATGGCACGCATCTTGCGGATCAGGCGCCAAGAGAGCTGCGCGCGGAACGCGCGCAGGCGGCGACGCATGCAGGAGCAAACAATGGACGTCGATTACGTGAAACCCGCCGATGTGGCGATGGCGATGGCCGGAACCGGCCGGCGCAAGCTTGCTTTGGCGCCGCGCGATCTGCTGATCCGCGGCATGCTGTCCGGCGCCATCCTCGGCGTCGCCACGAGCCTGGCCTTTACCGGCGCGGTGCAGACCAATACGCCGCTGGTCGGCGCGCTGATTTTTCCGGTCGGGCTGATCAGCATCGTGTTGCTCGGCCTCGAACTCGTCACCGGCAGCTTCGCGCTGGTGCCGCTGCCCTGGCTCAGCCGCGAGGCGAGCGCCTCGGCCGTTGTCGTCAATTGGGGCTGGGTCTTTATCGGCAATCTGATCGGCAGCGTCGCGTACGGCGCGCTGATCGCGATTGCGCTGACCAATATGGGCACCGCGGCGCCGGCCGGCGTCGCCGCCCGCATCGTGCAAGTCGCCGAAGCGAAGACGATTGGTTATTCGGCGATTGGTTTCGCCGGCATGGTCACCGTCTTTGTCAAAGCGATGCTGTGCAACTGGATGGTCTGTCTCGCCATCGTGCTGGCGATGACTACGAACTCGGTGATCGGCAAGATCGCCTGCGCCTGGATGCCGGTCTTTGTATTCTTCGCGCAGGGCTTCGAGCACTCGGTCGTCAATATGTTCATCATCCCGACCGGCATGATGATGGGCGCCAAGGTGACGGTCGCGGATTGGTGGCTGTGGAATCAGATTCCGGTCACGCTCGGCAACCTGGTCGGCGGTTTCACATTCACGGGCTTCGCCATTTACGCCACCTACAGGCCGCGCGTGGTCGCCAAGGTCTTGGCGCCAACGCCGACCGGCGTGCCGGCCGAATAGGGTGGCCCGGGGTGCGGAAAGCGTGATGTGCAGCGCTTAAACGGAGGTCTTCAGACGGAACAGGCAATGCCGGGCGAATTTGAACCAGAACAGAAGCGCTATCTCGAAGGCCTGATGACCGGACTGCAGATCGCAAAGACTCTGCGTCCGGCAGGCGGCAACGGGACGGCGCCTGTTGCTTCCGCCGAGCCGAACAGCGCTGCCCCCGCGGCGGAGCCGATCGGGCCCGACAGGGCGGCTTTGCGCGCGCAAGATCGCGCGATCAAGGCCGGCGGCAAGCTTCCGATCCGGAGAAATTCAAGCGCGAGCTGCATCCGTTCGACGCTTACGAGCGGCTGAAAGAACAGGCGGCGAAAAACGAAGCGCCGAAAGCCGACGACAATTTCCGCTGGCGTTTCTTCGGCCTGTTCTACTGCGCGCCGGCGCAAAAATCGTATATGTGCCGGCTGCGCATCCCCAACGGTATTCTCAACCATTGGCAATTTGCCGGCCTCGCCGATCTCGCCGAGCGTTACGCCGGCGGCTACGCCCATGTGACGACGCGCGCCAATCTGCAGATGCGCGAAGTCGAGCCGAAGAACGCGGTCGCGATGGTGGAAGCGATCCAGGATCTCGGCCTGTGCTCGCGCGGCTCCGGCGCCGACAATATCCGCAACGTCACCGGCACGCCGACCGCCGGCATCGATCCGCAGGAACTGATCGATACCCGGCCCTATGCCCGCGAATGGCATTTTCACATTCTCAACGAGCGTTCGCTCTACGGCATTCCGCGCAAATTCAATGTCGGCTTTGACGGCGGCGGCGTCATTCCGGTGCTGGAGGACACCAATGACATCGGCTTTCAGGCGGTCGCGGTAAAAGATGGCCACGGCGTCGAGCCGGGCGTCTGGTTCCGGCTGATGCTTGGCGGCATCACCGGCCACCGCACTTTTGCCGGCGACACTGGTGTGATCGTCAAGCCAGCCGAGGCGACAGCGGTGGCCGACGCCGTGGTGCGGGTCTTTATCGATCATGGCGACCGCACCAATCGCGCCAAGGCGCGCTTGAAATACGTACTCGACGCCTGGGGTTTTGAAAAATTCGTCGCCGCGATCGAAGAACGGCTCGGCCGCCAGCTCGTCCGCGCGCCCGCGGACGCCATTGCGCCGCGGCCGACTTTCGACCGGTTCGCGCATATCGGCGCGCATCGGCAAAAACAGGACGGCTATTTCTGGATTGGCATTGTGCTGCCGGTCGGCAAACTCACCGCCGACCAGATGCGCGGCATTGCCAAGGTCGCGCACGAATATGGTGATGGCGATATCCGGCTGACCGTCTGGCAGAACCTTTTGATCTCAGGCGTGCCGCAAGCGCGCCTGGCCGAAGCGGAAGCCGCCATTGCGGCGGCCTCGCTTTCGACCAAAGCAACTTCGATTCGCGCCGGTCTCGTCGCCTGCACCGGCAATGCCGGTTGCCGCCTCGCCATGTCCGACACCAAACGTCACGCCGAAGCGATCGCGCAATGGTGCGAGAGCCGCGTTGCGCTCGACCATCCGCTCAACATTCATCTCACCGGCTGCCCGAATTCCTGCGCGGATGCTCAAGACGCTCTACGCCGAATTTGGCGCGATTCCCGCGACAGCCAAGCGCGCCAACGCGCCAGCGGCGGCTGCACAGGTCAGCGCACAGATCAGTGCTCCTGCAATCGCCAAAGATCCGGCGCCGATGCCAGCGCGCGCAGAGGCTGCCGCGGCTGCGGTTGTGCGGCGCCATCGCGTAACCATCCTGCCGAGGTCGCGTTTTTGTCCCGCACCCGCTTGAACAAAGCCGGTTCGAGCAAAGAGACATGGCACATCGAACTGGACCTCACCAGCGCCGGCACAAGGCGAAGGAGCTGGCGCGCGGCGCCGATCCGGACGGCGACGCCGCGACGCTCGATGTGCTGGCGGCTTTGCAAAAATTTCCCGGCATCCGTCCCGATCCGGAAGCCTTCATCGAATCGCTCGATCCGCTGCAGCCGCGACTCTATTCGATCGCCTGCTCGCCCAAAATCAACCCGCGGCGCGTGGCGCTCACCGTCGATGCGGTGCGCTACACATTGGGCGACCGCCGCCGCTTTGGGGTGGCTTCGACATTCCTCGCCGAGCGCATCGCGCCGGGCGCAAAATTCAAGGCCTATGTGCAGAAGGCGCAAAGCTTCGCGCTGCCGCGCGATCCGTCCGTGCCGATCGTCATGATCGGTCCCGGCACCGGCATTGCGCCGTTCCGCGCCTTCCTGCACGAGCGCATGGCAACGAAGGCGCCGGGCCGCAATTGGCTGTTCTTCGGTCATCAGCGCCGCGACTGCGACTTCTTCTACGAGGACGAGCTTATCGGTATGAACACAACCGGTTTTCTCACCCGGCTTTCGCTCGCCTGGTCGCGCGACGAGGTGCGGAAGGTCTATGTGCAGGACCGCATGCGCGAAGCCGGCCGCGAGCTGTGGAGCTGGATCGCCGAAGGCGCGCATATCTATGTCTGCGGCGCCATCGCCATGGGCAAAGACGTCGAACGCGCGCTGCTCGATATTATCGCCGAGCATGGCGCCCGTTCGCTCGAACAGTCCGGCGGATTCCTCGCCGAGTTCAAGAAATCCGGCCGTTATCAGACCGACGTCTACTAGAGCATGATCCGGAAAAGTGGAGCCCGGTTTTCCGAAAAGATCATGCTCCACTAAACTCTAGCGCTCGCGCCTTTTCCTGCGGTTTTTTCCGATGCTACGATTGCCCTGCTCGCGCTAACAAGGCGCGCCGGGGAGAACTGCGATGCGCACAGGTGCCGAATATCTTCGCTCGCTCAAAGACGGACGGCGGGTCTTCGTCGACGGCGAGCGGGTCAAAGACGTAACCACTCATCCGGCGTTTAGCGGTGCGGCGCGCTCGATCGCCAACCTTTATGACATCGCCGAGGCGCCCGAACAGCGCGAGCGCATGACGTTCGCCTCGCCCAAGACCGGCCAGCCGGTGCAACGGGCCTGGCAGATTCCGCGAAGCCATGCCGATCTGCGCGCGCGCCGCCTGTTCTCGGAAACCTGGGCGGAGGCGACCTTCGGCCTCATGGGCCGCGCGCCCGATCACGTCGCCGGCTTTTTTGTCGGCTATGCCGCGACCCCGCAGTTTTTTGCCAGCGCCGGCCAGCAATTCGCCGACAATCTCGTCGCCTTCTACGAATTCATGCGCGACAACCACATCTATTGCACTTACGCGATCGTGCCGCCGCAAATCGACCGCTCCAAGCCGGCGCACCAGCAAAGCGATCCGACGCTTTATGCCGGCGTGGTCAAGGAGCGCGATGACGGCATCGTCATTAAAGGCGCGCAGCAGCTCGCGACCGGCGGCGTCTTGGCCGATTACCTTCACCTGAGCTGCATTCAGCCGCTGCAGCCCGGCGACGAGAATTACGCCAATTGCCTCGCCGTCCCGGTGGACAGCGACGGGCTGAAGTTTTATCCGCGCCGGCCGTTTTCGCGCGCCGGGAGCGCTTTCGATTATCCGCTGTCGAGCCGGTTCGACGAGTCCGACAGCTACGTCATTTTCGACAATGTGTTCGTGCCCTGGGAGCGCGTTTTCATTTACCGCAATGTCGAACTCTCGCGCGATCAATGGCGCAAGACGCCGTCACACCTTCTCGGCAACCATCAGGCGCAGACGCGCTATGTGACCAAATTGCGCTTCATGGCTGGCCTGGCCCAGCGCATGAACGAAATGACCGGCAATGCCGCCAATCCGGCCGTCACCATCATGATGGGCGAACTAGTCGCGCTGGTCTCAATCTACGAGTCCATGCTGCTCACGCACGAGACCATGGGCACAGTGCGGGACGGCGTGCTGTGGCCCTCGGCGACCGCTTATTATGCCGCCAGCGCGATGCAGTCCGAGTTCAACGGCCGCATGCTGGAAATCATCCGCGAAATGGCGGGCTCCGCGTTCATCACTTTGCCCTCGTCGGATGCCGATTTTGGCAATGCCGAAATCGCCGCCGATATCGAGCGCTATATGCGCTCGGGCGCCGCCGACGCGAAAAGTCGGATCAAACTGATGCGGCTCATTTGGGATTTTCTCGGCTCGGAATTCGGCAGCCGCCACGCGCAATACGAAAAATTCTACGGCGGACCGTCATTCGCGGCGAAGCAGAACCTTTACCGCAATTTCGATTTCAAGCGCGCCGGCGCGCTGGTCGATCGCGCGCTGAATTTGGCGGAGATGGAGTAGATTCACCTCGCCCCGGAGGGGAGAGGTCGAGCGAGCGTAGCGAGCGGGGTGAGGG
>JBKPIZ010000408.1:0-7208 GCA_046730495.1 Pseudomonadota bacterium | reverse complement strand
GCGCAAGATCAGCGTGCGTTCGACCGAATTGGAAACATTCGACCGTGCGCATGTTCTTATCCCGAACTCTTATTTCGTTTCGGAGAAGGTGAAGAACTGGACCTTCCGCAACAATGTCCGGCGCGTCGCGATTCCGATCGGCGTCGCCTATGGCAGCGATCCGCGGCAGGTCCAAGCCGTGCTCCTCAAAGTGGCGGTGGACAATCCCGACGTACTCAAAACGCCGGCGCCGGCCGTCATGCTTGACGAATTCGCGCCGGCAAGCGTGAATTTTACGCTTTACGCGTTCATCGCCGATATCACCAAAACCGGAAGCGTTCGCACCGAGCTTTCGATGGCGATCCTCGAGGCGTTCAACGAAGCGGGAATCGTCATCCCGTTCGGACAAACCGACGTCACCATTCGCAAAATGGATTGGCTGCGCGACATCGTTGCGCAATACGCCTCGCCGGCCAATGCGCAACATGCCGGAAATGGCAGCCGCGCATCTTCACATTTTGCGGCGAAGTGAGTTCGTGGACAGCGCAAACCGCGTTTTCATTCGATCACCTCATCGGCGATCGCGAAGACCCCTGGGGGAATTGTCAGGCCAAGCGCTTTTGCAGTTTTGAGATTGATGATCAGATCGAATTTGGTTGCTTGTAGCACGGGGAGATCGCCGGGCTTTTCTCCCTTGAGGACCCGTCCGGTGTAAACACCGGCTTGGCGGTAGGAATCGGCCAAGTCCGTGCCGTAGCTGATTAAGCCGCCGGCTTTGGCGAACTCGCGATACTGGTAAATCGCGGGCAAATTCTGCTGCGCCGCTAACGTGATGACTTGTTCTGCCCGACGGCGCAAGAATTCCCCGGTCCCGACCAACAGGCCGCGTGCTCCCATCCGGGATATATCCGCAAACGCTTTATCAATTTCATCTTGATTGCTGGCGTTGACGATGTGGATTTGCAGGTCAAGGCCACGCGCCGCCTCGTTCATGTCTGCGACCTGCGCCTCGGCTCTTGGGTCGGCTCGATCGACCAGCAAGCCGACCAATTTTGCCGTGGGTATCAATTCATGGAGCAAGCCCAGTCGTTTTGAGATCAACTCAGAGCTCAATTGACTCACTCCGGTGACGTTGTCGCCCGGATGATTCAGGCTTTTCACCAAACCAAGCTTAATCGGGTCACCGGCGGTCTCGAACACGATGGGAATTGTGGTCCCGGTACCTTTGGCAGCCAGCGCCCCGGGCGTCGTGGTCGCGGCGATCACCGTGACCTGGCGGTGGACGAGATCGGCCGCGAGGCTCGGCAGCCTATCATAATGACCCTCAGCCCAGCGGTATTCGACGGTGACGTTTTGGCCGTCAATGTAGCCGGCTTCCGTCAGTCCTTTGCGAAAAGCGGCTTGGACGTCCGCGTTCGCATCTAATGTTCCGACATTGAGGAAACCGACCACCGGCTTGGCCGACTGTTGCGCGCGTGCCGCCAGCGGACGAAATGCCGTAGCGCCCAGCATTCCGATGAATTCGCGTCGTCGCATCTGCCGCCCTCGGCTTCGAAGCTTAGCATGATGATAATCACGAAGTGTGTGACATAAAGCTCCGTCTGCAGCGCCGGGACGCTCGACGCCATGCGGGCTAATATGGCTGCTGTCAGTTGCGCTCAGCGGCTTTTTCCAAAACTTCCGGATTGACGACATTGATCGGCCGCCCGGCCGCAAACGCAACAATCTGATCGAAAATGTCGATGAATTGCGTTTCGTATTCTTCGCGCGTCACATAGCCGATGTGCGGCGTGGCCACGACCTGCTCGAACTGCAACAATGGCAAATCCGGATCGCGCACCGGCTCGTCTTCGAAGACATCGACAGCGGCATAGCCGGGCCGGCCGCCGCGAAGCGCAGCCGCGAGCGCTCCCGGCTCGATCAGCGGCGCGCGGCTGGTATTGACCAGCATGGCGTCCGGTTTCATTCGCGCCAGATCCTCGGCTTTGACAATATGCCGCGTCGCCGGCACGAGCCGCATGTGCAGCGTGATGACGTCGCAAGACTCGAAGAACTCCGCCTTGCTGCGGGCGGTCGCGTGGCCGTCCGCACGCGCGCGTGCCAACGATTCATCGCGCGCCCACACCAACACCTTCATGCCAAACGCTTTGCCATAGCTCGCGACGGTCGCGCCGATGCGGCCATAGCCAAAGATGCCAAGCGTCTTATCGCGTAATGTTGTGCCGACGCCGATCTGCCACTTGCCTGCTTTCAGTGCTGCCATCTGCTGCGGCAATTGACGCGCGGCGGCCAGTATGAGCGCCCAGGTCAGCTCGGCCGCGGCGTAACAAGGAATGCCGGCGTGTTGGCTTGACGACACGACAACGCCGCGACGTGTGCAAGCTATGATATCGATATGCGGATAGACGCTGCGCTGGCTGATGAGTTTGAGGCGCGGCAACCGTTCAAGCAGATCGGCCTGAATTTTTGTGCGCTCGCGAATGAGCACCAGACATTCGGCGTCCTTCAGGCGCGCCGCCAGCGCGTCGGTGTCCTGCACGTGATCGTTCCAGATGGCAACCTCGTGTCCTTTTAGTTTCTGGAATGATGGCAGAGTCCGCAGCGTGTCAAAATAATCATCGAGGATCGAGATCTTCATAAACCGCCCTTTGCGCTAGCAAGGATCAGATAAAGTCCGGCGTTCCGCGGCGCATCTCTACACGTCACGCGCGGATTAGTGTAGCCTTGGCTTTATTATGAATCTCAGCCGCCAAAGCTTCCTGCGTTTTGTTGCCGGCGGCGTATTGCCGATGTTCAGTTGCTGCGCACTGATCGGTCACGCGCTTGCGCTCCCAGGCGTCCGGTTCATATCATTGTCGGCTTTCCGGCCGGGACCTCGTCGGACATCACCGGGCGGCTTGTGGCGCAGCGGCTGTCGGAACAACTCGGACAGCAATTCGTCGTCGAAAATCGCACCGGTGCCGGCACCAATGTCGCCGCCGACTCGGTCGTGCATGCATCAGCGGACGGCTACACGCTGCTCTGGGTGACCCAGACCAACGCCATCAATGCGACGCTCTACGACACGCTGAATTTCAACTTTGTCCGCGACATCCAACCGGTCGCCGGTATTCTTCGCGTTCCCGCGGTGATGATGGTGAATCCGGCGGTGCCGGCCAACACGGTTCCGGAATTCATTGCCTATGCCAAGGCCAATCCGGGCAAGATCAACATGTCGTCTCCGGGCGTCGGCAGCATCAATCACGTCGCCGGCGAACTCTTCAATATGATGGCGGGCGTCAAGCTCACGCATATTCCCTATCGCAGCAGCCAGTTTCCCGATCTCTTGAGCGGTCAAGTGCAGATCACTTTCAATCCGCTGCCGTCCTCGCTCGATTTCATAAGAGCCGGCAAGCTGCGCGGCTTGGCGCTGACTGGAGCGACGCGCTCGGACGCATTGCCGAACCTGCCGCCGCTCAGCGAATTTTTGCCGGGCTACGAGGCCACCGCATGGTTCGGGATCGGGGCGCCCAAGGCTACGCCACCCGCGGTCGTCGAGACGCTGAACAAAGAGATCAACGCGGCGCTTGCCGATCCGCAGTTCAAGGGCCGCCTGACCGATCTTGGGGGCGAGCCGATGCCACTGTCGATAAGTGATTTCAGCAAGTTCATTGATTCTGAAACCGAAAAGTGGGCCAAGGTGGTCAAGTTTTCCGGCGCGAAAGCGGAGTGACACGCGGATTCTTTGCTGCGATTTTCTTTCCCTGCCCTCGCTTGCGGTGTGTGCTCCTTCTCCCCGCGCAGCAGGGAGAGGGAAGAATTAACATCGCATTCTCGCGGCACGCGGCAGAGTCTCAGCGCGGCTCGCCCAGCGTCCGCAGCACCAGCGCAGCAGCGCTAAATTCGGCAAAACGGAAGCCGCGCCGCGCTAGCGCGATCTCGTCCTTACCCCATTGCTCCATGTTCCAGTCCTCGTCGACATGCGCCGCCTGCCATGCCGCCTCGAGCGTGATCGCGCCATGCATCAGCGCCAGCGCGACCAGCGCCGAGCCGGTGAGCGTCGTCGCCGCATGCAGCGCGCCGAGCCGCCACGGCTCGCGCGGCAGCGCCGCGCCGGCCGCATCGAGCGCCGGCGCAGGCTGGGCGACATGGACAACGCCCGCAGCGAGCTTGAAATCGGCGCCGAGCGCCTGATGTGCCCAAGACAGAAGCGGATCCCAATGTTGCGCCTGGCGGGCGCGCAGCGGCGCCGGGCTCTCGGCGCGGTAGAACACGAGATCAGAGGCTAGATATTTCCGGATTTCCGCCGCGACCTGGTCCTGCGCCGCGCCGACACCGTCGATGATGGTATTGGCAAGCCGGGTCAGCGGCATTTTGCCCGGATCGATATACCCATCCTGCGCCGCCCATTCGTCGGCGAGCGCGCGGGCCAGTTCCGCCACCGGCGCGGCCAGTGCGCGCCGCCCCGGCGTGCGAATGGGCTTGCCGTCAAGGCAGATGGCGTGGCTGGCTTGTTCCGATTGGCCGCTCTCGCCTGCGGCAATTGTCACCGTCTTGTA
This sequence comes from Pseudomonadota bacterium, assembly GCA_046730495.1. Lineage (GTDB taxonomy): Bacteria > Pseudomonadota > Alphaproteobacteria > Rhizobiales > Xanthobacteraceae > BOG-931. The sequence continues at coordinate 2,691 of JBKPIZ010000408.1, read as the reverse complement.
GAAACGACGTCGCAGCGCCGGCCGCACCGCGCGCCGCGCCGCCTCCACTGGACCGTCAGTTTGATGATTGTCCAAGCGTTCCCTCATGCCTCGATATTTACCTGCTTTCTCAGAGGCTTATGCGGTCAAAAAACGGCCGCATACGCGCCCCAGGGCTTGCGCGCCTGCCACCTGTCCGCGTCTTAACCGCGCGGCCTCCCAGTCGCGCTTTTGGCAAGGACCGGCAACCACAAAACGTTGTTATACCAAGTAGAAACCATGGAAATCCGCACCCCTCTCGACTAGTATCCGCGCCGGATTCGGCGACCGGACCGCCCGAAGGGACGACCGAGGGGAAGTGGAGGAATAGCCACGCAGCAGCGTGCGTACCGCCGGCTCAAGAGCGGAAGCTGCGTGCAAGAGGAATTAATGAAGCCCACCGACATTTCGGTCCCGGACTACTTTCATAAGGTGGTGGACTGCCAGTGGGCATGTCCGGCGCACACCCCTGTACCTGAATATATCCGCCTGATCGCCGCTGGGCGTTACAGCGACGCCTATATGATCAACTGGGAATCCAACGTGTTCCCGGGTATCCTGGGGCGCACCTGCGACCGCCCCTGCGAGCCGGCCTGCCGCCGTGGCCGGGTCGAGAAAGAGCCGGTGGCGATCTGCCGATTGAAGCGCGTCGCCGCCGATTTCAAGGATGATATCCGCGCCCGGCTGCCGAAGCCGGCGGCGCAAAAAAACGGCAAGCGCATTGCGCTCATCGGCGGCGGCCCGGCCTCGCTGACGGTGGCGCGCGACCTCGCGCCGATGGGCTACCACTGCACGATTTTCGATCAGGATCCGCAGTCCGGCGGCATGATGCGCACGCAGATTCCGAAATTCCGCCTGCCGGAAACCGTGCTCGACGAGGAATGCCAGTACATTCTCGATCTCGGCATCGAATTCGTCGGCGGCAAGCGCATCGACAGCCTCAAAGCGCTGCTCCGCGAAAATTACGATGCGATCTTTGTCGGCTGCGGCGCGCCGCGCGGCCGCGATCTCGACATTCCCGGCCGCAAGGAAGCCGCCAAGAACATCCATATCGGCATCGATTGGCTCTCCAGCGTTTCGTTCGGCCATATCGATCGCATCGGCAAACGCGTGATCGTGCTCGGCGGCGGCAATACCGCGATGGATTGCTGCCGCTCGTCGCGCCGGCTTGGCGGCGAGGACGTCAAGGTGATTGTGCGCTCCGGCTTCGAGGAGATGAAAGCGTCCCCCTGGGAGAAGGAGGACGCCATCCACGAAGACATTCCGATCTTCAATTATCTGGTGCCGAAGGAATTCATCCACGACAACGGCAAGCTGACCGGCGTCACTTTCGAGAAGGTCAAGGCGGTGCGCGACGCCAAAGGCCGCCGCGAGCTGGTTCCGACCGGCGAGCCGGATCAGCATTTTCCTTGCGACGACGTCCTGGTCGCGGTTGGGCAGGAAAATGCCTTCCCGTGGATCGAGCGCGATTGCGGCATCGAATTCGACAAATGGAACATGCCCAAGGTCGATGCCAAGACCATGGCCTCGACCCATCCCAAAGTGTTCTTCGGCGGCGACTCAGCGTTCGGTCCGAAGAACATCATCTGGGCGGTCGCGCACGGCCACGAAGCCGCAATCTCGATCGACCGGCTGTGCCGCGGCGAGGACATCAATGTGCGCCCGCCGCCGCAGGTCGGAGTGACCAGCCAGAAGATGGGCATCCACGAATGGAGCTACGACAACGAGATCACGCCCGATAAGCGTTACCGGGTGCCGCATCGCGACAAGGTCATTTCGCTGCGCGACATCAAGGCCGAAGTCGAACTCGGCTACGACATTGATTTGGCGCTCAAGGAAGCCGAGCGGTGTCTTAATTGCGACGTGCAGACGGTATTCACCGGCCAGCTCTGCATCGAATGCGATGCCTGCGTCGATATCTGCCCGATGGATTGCATCACCTTCACCGAGAACGGCGAGGAAGCCGAGCTGCGGCAGCGGCTGCAGGCGCCGGCGAAGAACTTGGGCCAGGATCTTTATATCGGCAATAGCCTGAAAACCGGCCGCGTCATGGTGAAGGACGAGGACGTCTGCCTGCACTGCGGTTTGTGCGCAGAGCGTTGTCCGACCGGCGCCTGGGATATGCAGAAATACCTGATCGACATGACTCACGCAGAACAAGCATGCCAATTCAAAGCGTAAACGACTTCGTCGTCCGGTTCGCCAACGTCAACGGCTCCGGCTCCGCCAGCGCCAACGAGCTGTTTGCGCGCGCGGTGTTGCGCATGGGCGTGCCGGTGGCGCCGCGCAACATTTTTCCGTCGAACATCCAGGGCCTGCCGACCTGGTACGAAGTACGTGTTTCGCAAGCCGGCTATCTTGGCGCCCGCGGCGGCACCGATCTGATGGTGGCGATGAACCCGCAGACCTGGGACAAGGACGTCGCCAGCATCGAGCCGGGCGGCTATCTGCTCTACGATTCCACCAAGCCGATGCCGAAGTCGAAATTCCGCCACGACATCACGGTGATCGGCGTGCCGCTGACCGCGATCTGCAACCGCGAATATACTGATCCGCGCCAGCGCCAATTGTTCAAGAACATCATCTATCTCGGCGCATTGTCGGCACTCCTCGACATGGATGTCGCGGAAATCGAAAAGCTGATCGCCGAACAGTACAAAGGCAAGGAAAAGC
>JBKPIZ010000407.1:0-2659 GCA_046730495.1 Pseudomonadota bacterium | reverse complement strand
ATTTCGAGGAGCTGCACCACGCCGAGCAAGGCTGGCTGTCGGCGACCTCGGAGAACATGGCGCTGCATGTCGACATAGCGGCGCGCAAGACGGTGCCGTTCCCGGAACACATCGCGGCACGCTTAGCGAAAATGAAAGCGGCGCATGCGGCTTTGCCGGTGCCCGAGGCCGCCGGCCGGCGCATCGCCATGCCGGAACGGTAACGAGGATGAAAGCCTCGTAAAAGCCCTCTCCAGGTGCCATCTTCACGCTGTGAGAATCACCTCAGTTCCGTGACCGAAAAGACCTTGTCCGAGCCCTTCAAGCGAAACGTCGAACCGGCCGCGCCGGCGACACCCGCCCCCGGGGGCATCGCCGCGCGCGCCCGCGCCGCGGCGGTGCCAGCGCCGTACCTCGCCGGCTTGAACCCGGAACAGCGGCTCGCGGTCGAGACGCTCGATGGCCCGGTGCTGGTTTTGGCCGGCGCCGGAACCGGCAAGACCCGCGTGCTCACCGTGCGCATCGCCCACATTCTCAGCCTCGGCCGCGCCTGGCCGAGCGAAATCCTCGCCGTCACCTTCACCAACAAGGCGGCGCGGGAAATGAAACAGCGCGTCGAAGAGATCGTCGGCGGCGTGGTCGAGGGCATGCCATGGCTCGGCACTTTTCATTCGATCGGCGTGAAGATCCTGCGCCGCCACGCCGAACTGGTCGGACTGAAGAGCGACTTCACCATTCTCGACGTCGACGATCAGATTCGCCTGATCAAGCAGCTTTTGGAAGCCGAGAACATCGACGAGAAACGCTGGCCGGCGCGCGTGCTCGCGATGCTGATCGACGGCTGGAAGAATCGCGGGCTCACGCCGGACCAGGTGCCGGGCGGCGAGGCCGCGGTGTTCGCCAACGGCAAAGGGTTCAAGCTCTACAAGGCCTATCAGGAGCGGCTGAAAATCCTCAACGCCGCCGATTTCGGCGATTTGCTTCTGGAAAACATCCGGCTGTTCCGCGAGCAGCCCGAAGTGCTGCGCCAATATCAGGGCCGGTTCAAATACATTCTGGTCGACGAATACCAGGACACCAATGTCGCGCAGTATCTGTGGCTGCGTTTGTTGGCGCAGCGGACCACGCCCGTCATTCCGGATGGGAATGACGCGGCGGAAGCTCGGCCCAAAAACATCTGCTGCGTCGGCGATGACGATCAGTCGATCTACGGTTGGCGCGGCGCCGAGGTCGACAACATCCTGCGCTTCGAGCACGATTTTCCCGGCGCCACGGTGATCCGGCTCGAGCGCAATTACCGCTCCACCGGCCACATCCTCGCCGCCGCCTCGCATCTGATCGCGCATAACGAGGGCCGGCTCGGCAAGACGCTGCGCACCGAGGACGAGCTCGGCGAAAAAGTCTCGGTCACCGGCGCCTGGGATTCCGAGGAGGAAGCCCGCGCCATCGGCGAGGAGATCGAGCAGCTGCAGCGCCAAAGTCATACGCTCAACGGGATCGCCATTCTGGTGCGCGCCTCGTTCCAGATGCGCGAATTCGAAGACCGCTTTGTCACGCTCGGCCTTCCGTATCGCGTCATCGGCGGCCCGCGCTTCTACGAGCGCGCCGAGATTCGCGACGCACTGGCTTATCTGCGCCTCATCAATTCGCCGGCCGACGATCTCGCCTTCGAGCGCATCGTCAATGTGCCCAAGCGCGGATTAGGGGATGCAACGGTGCAGCTCCTGCACGATCACGCCCGCAAGCGCCGCGTGCCGATGCTCGAAGCTGCGCGCGCGGTCGTCGCGACAGACGAGCTCAAGCCGAAGCCGCGCGGCGCGCTGCGCGGGTTGATCGAAGCGCTCGACCGCTGGCGCGCGCAGCGCGAGAGTCTGCCGCACACCGAGCTCGCGGAAATCGTTTTGGACGAATCCGGCTACACCGAGATGTGGCAGAAGGACCGCTCCGCCGACGCCGCCGGGCGCCTGGAGAATCTGAAAGAGCTCGTGCGCTCGATGGAGGAATTCGAGAACCTGCAAGGCTTTCTCGAACATATCTCCTTGGTGATGGACAACGAGAAGGCCGCGGAGGCCGACGCCGTCAACATCATGACGCTGCATTCGGCCAAGGGGCTCGAATTCGACACCGTGTTTTTGCCCGGCTGGGAGGAGGGGCTGTTCCCGCACCAGCGCACGCTCGACGATTCCGGCCGCGCCGGGCTCGAAGAAGAGCGACGGCTCGCGCATGTGGGGCTCACGCGGGCGCGCAAGCGGGCGAAAATCTATTTCGCCACCAACCGCCGCATGCACGGGCTGTGGCAGACCAATATTCCGTCGCGCTTTCTCGACGAATTGCCGGAGCTCAATGTCGAGGTCACCGAGCCGCAAGGCGGCTTCGGCGGTTTCGCCGGCTATGGCGGTTACGGCGCCTCGCGCTTCGACGCCGCGACCTCGTTCGGCTCCAATTACGGCACGCCCGGCTGGCAGCGCGCGCAAGCAGCCAAAGAAGGAAGACGCGGCGGCGCCGGTGCCAGCGGCTTCACCGAGGACGATTCACGCTACGACATGGACGAAGACGAGGCACTGCATCATCTCCCGGCGGCGCGCGGCCGCGCCGCTCGCGCCGACGATGAGGATTTATCGTCCCTCTCCCCGGCGGGGAGAGGGCGGCCACGCGAAGCGCGGCCGGGTGAGGGGACGCA
>JBKPIZ010000406.1:0-4330 GCA_046730495.1 Pseudomonadota bacterium | reverse complement strand
GCGTCAGGGCGCGGACGCGGTCGAGCGTTGTCGGCTCCGGGATGACTGCCTGCAGCGCGAACCACTTGTCGATGACCAGCGGGTCCTCGGCGTAACGCGTGTAGAAATCGTCGAATGCGGTGGCACGTTCCGGACGATTATGGGCCGAGAGTGTCTCCAGCGCCGCTATGCGGTCGGTCATATTGTCGGCAGTGCGGTATTGATCGAAAGCGCGGGCGATGGCGGCATCGCTTTCCGTTAGCGCCAGAAGGTCGAGACAGGCATTCTTCAGCGCGCGACGTCCGGCGCTCTGTGCATCCGGGCGATAGGGGGCAGCGCTCGTCATCCGCGTGTAGATTTCCGCAAGCTTTGCGTCGTGCTGCCGGCCGATCGTCGCGCGCATGGCGCGCCGCGCGGCATAGACGGCATCGGGGTCGACGTCAGAACCGATTTCGCGGGCGATGTCGGCCTCGCTCGGAGGCGATAGCGTCAAGGCGATGAAGGCAGGCTCGAGCGCGGTATCCTTAAGAATTGCGCCGAGCGCATCCGTCAATCCTTGGTCAAGGCGCGGCGCGCCACCCGATCGCGCGATGGCGACATTGCTCTTGAGCAGCGTCATCGCCAATGTCTGCACAGCCTGCCATCGGTTGAATGCGTCGAGATCATGAGCGGCCAGGAAGCCCAGCTCGTCGGCTTCGACCGGAACGGTCAGCTTGATCGGCGCCGAAAAGCCGCGATTGAGCGAGAGCGCTGGACGTTCGGGCACGTCGTTGAACACAAACGATTGGTTCGCCTGTGTAACCTCGATGACGCCGCGCAAGACCGGTCGACCATCAAGCAACAGCGGCAGAGCATCGCCGTTGCGCCCGACCAGACCGAGCGCAAGCGGAACCGTCATCGGTTCCTTGTTCGGCTGTCCCGGCGTCGGTGGCACGATCTGCGCGATGTCGAGCCGCAGGCTGCGCGCCGCGGAATCGTAATGCGGCACCACCTTGATCTCCGGTGTGCCAGCTTGCGAATACCAGCGCATGAACCGGCTCATGTCGCGGCCGCTGACGTCGGCAAAACATTGCACGAACTGCTCAACGGTCGCCGCTTGGCCGTCGTGGCGCGTGAAGTAGAGGTCCATGCCGGCGCGGAAGGCCTGCGCGCCGAGCAGCGTCTTGATCATGCGCACGACCTCGGCGCCCTTCTGGTAGACGGTCGCGGTGTAGAAGTTGTTGATTTCGTGATACAGCGTGGGCCGCACCGGGTGCGCCAGTGGCCCCGCATCCTCGACGAATTGAGATGTACGCAGCTCGCGCACATCGCTGATGCGCTCGACCGCCCGCGAGCGCTGGTCGGCGGTGAATTCCTGATCGCGGAAGACCGTCAGGCCTTCCTTCAGGCAAAGCTGAAACCAGTCACGGCAGGTAATGCGATCGCCCGTCCAATTGTGAAAATATTCGTGGGCGATCACGGCCTCGATACCGGCGTAATCGCCATCGGTCGCGGTCGCCGGCGAAGCAAGCACGTATTTGTCGTTGAAAACGTTCAGTCCCTTGTTTTCCATCGCGCCCATATTGAAAGCGGAGACCGCGACGATCATGAAAATATCAAGATCGTATTCACGCCCGAACGTAACCTCGTCCCAACGCATGGCGCGCTTGAGGCTGTCCATCGCGTAACTGCACCGGTCTTCCTTGCCGGGCTCGACGTAAATAGCGAGCGCGACGTTGCGTCCGGACATTGTGGTGAAGGTGTCCTTGACACAGCCGAGATTGCCGCCGACCAGCGCGAACAGGTATGACGGTTTCGGAAACGGATCGTGCCAAACGGCGAAATGGCGCGACGTGCCGGCGATGTCGCCGTGCGCGACGAGATTGCCGTTCGCTAGAAGGACGCCGGCCTCTTTTTTCTCCGCCTCGATCCGGGTCGTGTATACGGCCATGACGTCGGGACGATCGAGGAAATACGTGACCCGGCGAAATCCTTCGGCTTCGCACTGCGTGCAATAAGTCGACCCCGCGCGATAGAGTCCCATCAGTTTGGTGTTGGCGGTCGGATCGAGCACGGTCTCGATTTCGAGCTCGAATGGCCGCTGCGGTGCTTGCGCAATGGTGAGCCGGTCCGGCGTGGCGACAAAGCTTTCGGCCGGCAACGGTTTGCCGTCGAGGCGAATTGAACGCAGCGTCAATTCATCGCCGTCAAGCACGAGCGGCGCCGGCGCGCCGGCGCCATTGGGGCTGATCGAAAGTTTGGCCCGGACCGTTGTCGCGGTTGGGTGCAGCACCACGTCGAGTTCGACGGTTAAGATGCGCCAATCGGGCGGACGATAGTCCTCGAGCCGGACCGGCCTGGGTTCTTCGGTACGCATGTTGCCGCTGATCTAGAAGGTTTGCGCGCCAATGGAAAGCGCAAGGATGGCCATCCATCCGCGGAACACGGCAGCATCAGTTGCCGTTCCCTGCCGTGCTTACCCATCCCGCCGCGGTTCGGCATGGCCGATCACGCGTTGAATTGTCGGAAAATGCCGGCGCAGCCTGCGCTCCAGCGCATCCACCAGATCGTGCACTGCACTGACCGAAAGCGCCGGATCGACGTGGCAGTGAAAATTGACGATCTCACCGGCGGCGGTTTCCCGCACCCGCACGTCGTGCACCTCGCCGAGCGCTGGGAGTTCGGCGGCGAGCGACGAGAGGATGCCGCGAACTTCCGAAATGCGTGCCGGATCGGCATCGTGGCCGGACAGCAGGTCCGCCGGCAACGGCTCGATGTGAGTTTCGACCTCGACGTCGGGCCCGAGTTCGCGCTGGATCGCCTCTTCAAGCCGGCTGGCAACATCATGGGCAGCGGCGAGCGGCTGCGAGCCGTCGACTTCGAGGTCGACCGACACTGAGAGCCGGCCGGCAATGGTCTGCACCGCGACATGATGAATGGCGAGTCCGAGATCGCGCGCGATCACCATCACGCGCTCACGCACCGTTTCGTCATCGAGGGCCTTGGGCTCGGTCGTTATGGTCAGCTCGGCCGCGGGCAGGTCGCTGCGGATCGCGCCGGTCAGTTGCTGTTTGATGGTGGTGACGCGATCGAGCGGCAGCGTGCGACTGATGCTTACTGTGAGTTCGACGAATAACACCGCTCCGGCCGGGCGCACGCGTACCCGTTCGACCGCGACCACGCCGGGGACCTGACGGGCGAGCGCGGCGACACGCTCGCTCACGCCGGCCGGCGCAGTGTCCGTCAGCGTGTCGATCGTGCGGCGGCCGAGACGATACCCGGCAATGCAGATAAATACCGCGACCACGAGTGCGGCGGCGGCATCGGCCCAGGCATGGCCCAGCGCGACGCCAAACAGCCCGATCAGAACGGCGATCGACGACCACATATCGGAGCGAAAATGCAGCGCATCGGCTTCCAGCGCTTCGCTGCTGGTGGCTTGCGCGACCCGCTTGAGCGTTCGCGCGCGAAAAAAATCGATCACGATCGATCCGATAATGATGACAAACGCCGCGATCGTGGCTTCGACCGCATGCGCCTGCGCGCCGAGCAGCCGCCGCACCGCCTCGAACACCACAATCGCGGTTAGCAGGAACAACAGCGCAGTCTCGGCAAGGGCAGTGACGCTTTCGACCTTGCCGTGGCCGTATTGATGTTCGGCATCGGCGGGTTTGCCGGAAATCCGCACCGCGAAATAGGTCAAGACAGTGGCGGAGAGGTCGAGCAGCGAGTGCCCGGCTTCGGACAGAATGGCGAGCGAGCCGGTGAGCACACCGACAATGCCCTTTGCCGCCGTCAATCCCGCCGACGCTGCGATCGAGCCCAGCGCGGCCTTTTCCTTTTCGTTCATGCTGCTTTAGCCCCGCTTTTCGCGGTGCAGAATGGATCAATTTTACCGGTTCGACAATTTTGCTATGAGACGGTTCCACGACAAGGAAAGCCGAGTGTTGCCAATCGACCGCAGATTTTCCGTCGCGCCGATGATGGAATGGACCGATCGGCATTGCCGGTTCTTCCATCGGCTGCTCACGCGGCGCGCGCTGCTCTATACCGAAATGCTCACCACTGGCGCGGTGCTGCGCGGCGATCGCGCCCGACTCTTACGCTACGACCCGGCCGAGCATCCCTTGGCGCTCCAGGTTGGCGGCGCCGACCCGCGCGCGCTGGCGCAGTCGGCGAAGATCGCCGCGGAGTGGGGCTACGATGAAATCAACCTGAACGTCGGCTGTCCATCGGATCGGGTCCAGGAAGGCCGCTTCGGCGCCTGCCTGATGGCCGAGCCAGGGCTGGTGGGCGACTGCGTCGCCGCGATGAAAGCAGTCGCGGCGATACCCGTCACGGTCAAATGCCGCATCGGCATCGACGAACAGGA
>JBKPIZ010000405.1:0-6527 GCA_046730495.1 Pseudomonadota bacterium | reverse complement strand
CATGGAAACGCCGCCGAAGGCACCCACTTTCGCCGCTATTACGAGCTCCCGCTCGATCGCCATGAACATCCGATGTTCATGTTGTCGTGGTCGGTTTTCCACGTCATCGACGAGACCAGCCCGCTCTATGGTGTGACCCTGGCCGATCTCGCTGCTTCCGACGCGGCTTTGACTCTCAATGTCAGCGGCGTCGACGACAATTCGGCGCAATATCTTTATGCGCGCAAGCTCTATAACGCCCAGGACATCCGCTGGAAGCACCGCTACCGCGACATCACCACTTTTTCAGAACGCGGCGTAATGGTGATCGATTACAGCGTGTTCCATGAGATCATGCCGGAATAGTGCCGGCGGAAACTTCCGCTGATTCCCGCGTAAGCGGGGATCCAGTTATTGCGCTGGGTCCCCCGCTACCGCGGGGACCAGCGGCAGTGTTGGGTGATACCGGCTGTTTAGCTCGCCTTGCGCGCCGAGGACTGCACCGCGCGCGCCCGCCAGCTGGCCAGCGCCTTGGCAAACGCATTGGGCCGCGTCTTTTCGTAATCGAGCGCGATCACGTGCTCGACCGAGGGTGGCGCAATGGTTCGCGACCGCGGGCCGCCGTTTCGCGATAGGCTGCGCAACTTGGCGCGCCCGGATTTCTTAAAATAGTCGAGCGCAATCGGCCCGGCATGGGTGAGAAACACTTTCTCGTGCGGGCGGTTGAGCATACCGATCGCCTGCCGCAGCGGCAGCCATTTCACCGCCTTGACATCGTCCATCAGCTCGCGCGCCGGCGAACCGATCGCGCGCATGAGCCAGAACTGCACGATCTTGATCTTGCCTTCCGCGGCGTAGGACATCGAGCCGAGAAATTCGTGGACCGAGACCCGATAACCGGTCTCTTCCAGCACTTCACGCTTGGCGGCGTCGCGCGGGTGCTCCCGCGGCATCAGCTTGCCTTTGGGCAAAACCCAAGCCTTTTCCCGGCGCAACCGCACGATGGCGATGCGCGGCCGCGTTTTTCCGCGTAAGACGATTCCCCCAGCGGCCAGAATCGGCGCGTGGCCTTTCGCCGAATCAGTCATGTAAAACCTATGCCGGATGCCCATGCCAAGGGCAAGCCGATTCCTCGCTTCCCCGCCAGTAGGCGTCCGAATCACGACACGCCGATGACGATCGTGACGCGAACTGATTCCCTTTTCCCACTGGGGAAAGGTGAAAAAAGCGGTCAGGCAACGTTAATGACGACCTTGCCGAAATGGCGGTTGGCGCGCATCAGCGCCAGCGCCTCGGCAATGTCGGCGAGCCGAAGCGTTTTGTAGATCGGCAGCGACAGCTTGCCGGCTTCGATCGCCGGCCACAGATCGGCGCGCATCAAGCGATTGATCTCGCGCACCTCTTCGGCGCCGCGGGTGCGAAAAGTCACGCCGATATAGTCGATGCGTTTGAGCGCATGTTTGTCGAAATCGAACTCGCCTTTCATGCCGCCGAGCCGGCCGACATTGACGATGCGGCCGAGAATGCTGGCGGCTTCGAGATTCTGATTGGCGACCGGCGCCGAGACAAGGTCGACAATGAGATCGACCCCTTTGCCGCCGGTGGCTTTCTTCACCTGGTCCGGCCAGGTCGGATCGCTGGAATCGAGGGGCAGATCGCAGCCGAATTCGCCGAGCCGTGCCCGCCGCTCGGGATTGGTCGACGTGCCCATCACAAGCGAAGCGCCCATCAACTTGCCGATCTGCATGCCCATGAGCCCGACCCCGGCGCTGGCGCCCTGCATCAGCATGGTTTCGCCGCGTTTTAGGCGTCCCGCGGTGACCACGGCATTGTGCATGGTCTGCAACGCTACCGGAAAACAGGCCGCTTGCTCGTAGCTCATATTGTTTCCGGGAATGCGATGCACCCGCCCGGCATCGGTGACCACAAATTCGGCAAAGCCGCCGGGCGCCGAGGCCATCACCCGGTCGCCGGGCTTGATGCCCCTGACATCGCTGCCGACCGCCTCGACTTCGCCGGAACACTCCAGTCCGAGCCGGGCGCCGACGCCGCCGACGGCACCGTGCTGATGGCCCAAGGCAACCAGAAGATCGGCCCGGTTGAGGCTCGAGGCCCGCACCCGGATCAGCACCTCATTCGGCTTCGGTGTGGGCTTCGGTAGGTCGCGGACTTCGACGCCTTGTTCGCCTAGCACTGCGGCTTGCATGATCGATCCTCCGGTCGCACTTGTAGTGGACCGTGTGGTATCGTTGAACCCATGCCGGTTTCAACTGTTCCGATGACGTGCGCCGCGAGAACCATTGGCCCGAGACCTTTGCGCCCGAGAACTTTCTACCCATGAACCAGCTTGTCCGCCCGCAAAAGATTGGCGCCTCGGCCTGTCCGCATGACTGCCCCTCGACCTGCGCGCTCGAAGTTGAGATCGTCGACGATCATACGATCGGCCGCGTGCGCGGCGCGCCGGACAACGCCTATACCGCAGGCGTGATCTGCGCCAAGGTCGCCCGCTATGCCGAGCGCGTGCATCATCCAGATCGGCTAACACGGCCATTGCGACGCGTCGGCGGCAAAGGCAGCGGGCAATTCGCGCCGGTCTCCTGGAACGACGCGCTCGATATTGTGGCGGAAGCGTTTACGCGCGCGGAGCAAAAGCACGGTTCCGAGGCGGTATGGCCCTACCTCTATGCCGGCACCATGGGCTACGTGATGCGTGACGGCATTCATCGCCTCCGCCACGCCAAAAAATATTCCGGCTTCTTTTCCACGATCTGCGTCAATCCGGCCTTCACCGGTTTTATTGCCGGCACCGGCAAATTAGCCGGGACCGATCCGCGCGAAATGGCGAAATCGGATCTGGTCGTGATCTGGGGCACCAATGCCGCCAACACCCAGGTCAATGTGATGACGCATGCGACACGCGCGCGCAAAGAGCGCGCCGCCAAGATCGCCGTCGTCGATGTCTACATGAACACGACCATGAAACAGGCCGACCTGCCGGTGCTGATCCGGCCGGGCACCGACGGTGCGCTGGCTTGCGCGGTGATGCACTGTCTGTTTCGCGACGGCAAAGCCGATTGGGACTATCTCGAACGCTATACCGACGCGCCGCATGAACTGGCCGACCATGTGCGCGGACGCGATCCCGACTGGGCGGCGGCAATTACCGGCTGTCCGGTGGCGACGATCGAAGCGTTTGCCAAGCTCATCGGCGAGCGCAAGCGAGCCTTCTTCCGCCTCGGTTACGGTTTCTCGCGCTCGCGCAATGGCGCGGTCAACATGCACGCGGCAAGCTGCATCGCCGCGGTCACCGGCGCCTGGCGGCTGGAAGGCGGCGGCGCGTTTCACAACAATGGCGGCGTATTCCACCTCGACAACAGCATCATCGAGGGCAGCGATCTGCGCGATCCATCGATCCGCATGCTCGACCAGTCGCGCATCGGCGCGATCCTCACCGCCGACAGGGAGGCGTTGCTCGGCGGCCCGCCGGTCACCGCGATGCTCATTCAGAACACCAATCCGGTCGCGGTGGCGCCCGATCAGAACATCGTCAAGCGCGGCTTCGCCCGCGACGATCTGTTCGTCTGCGTGCACGAGCAGTTCATGACCGACACGGCGAAAATGGCCGACATCGTGTTGCCGGCGACGATGTTCGTCGAGCACGACGATTTCTACACCGCCGGCGGTAGCCAGTATATTCTGCTCGGTCCCAAACTCGTCGAACCGCCGGGCGAGTGCCGCAACAATCACGAGGTGATCTGCGGCCTGGCGAAACGGCTCGGCGTCGAGCATCCCGGCTTCGACATGACGCCGCGACAATTAATCGACGTTAGTTTGCAAAAATCCGGCTGGGGGACGCTGGCCGAGCTTGAGTTAAAGCGCTGGATCGATTGCCAGCCGGATTTTAACACCGCGCATTATCTCAACGGCTTTGCCTATCCGGACGGGAAATTCCGCTTCAAGCCGGATTGGCCGACGGTGCCGTTCCGGCGCTGGCATCGCAACACGATCACGACGCCGATGCCGGCTTTGCCGGATCATTGGGAAGTAATCGAGGAAGCCGATACCGCGCATCCGTTCCGGCTCGCGACCTCGCCGGCGCGCGGCTTTCTCAATTCGAGCTTCACCGAGACGCCGACCTCGCTCGCCAATGAGCGCCGACCCGACGTGATGATCCACCCGCAGGATGCCGCCGCCTACGGCGTGGTTGATGGCGACGAGGTGGTGCTTGGCAATCGGCGCGGCGATGTGCGGCTCCATGCGAAAGTGTTCGAGGGCGTACGCCGCGGCGTGTTGATCGCCGAATCGCTGTGGCCCAATTCGGCTTACGCCGATGGCCGCGGCATCAACAGTTTGACCGGCGCCGACTCTATCGCGCCGTTCGGCGGCGCGGCTTTCCACGACAATAAAGTGTGGCTGCGGAAGGCCTAGGCAAAAACATCGCTAGCCGCGCGCCGGCTAGATAGGACTGTCTTTGGCGAAATCCAAATCTCACGACTCCACCTCGAAACGCCGCGGACCGAGCGAGTTGAAGCTCATTGGGCGACTGTGGACGCTGCATGCGCGATTGTTCATTTCGGCGGCATTCGGCATCGCGGTCACGCTGGCGCTGCTGGCGCTGCCCTGGCGCATGCCGACGCGCATTCTTATCGGCTGGGATATTGGCGTCATGCTTTATCTGGTGCTGAGCTATCGCGTCGCGGCGCACGCATCGATCGCCACGATCCGCCAGCGGGCGGCCATCAACGATGACGGCGCGATCGCACTCCTGGTGCTCGCCACGGCGGCCGCGCTCGCCAGCCTCGCCGCGGTTCTCGCGGAACTTGGCCATGCGCCGAGTTGGTACCGGGTCGCGCTGGGTGTGAGCACGATCCTGTTGTCCTGGGCGTTCATGCATTGGATTTTCGCCCTGCATTATGCGCGCGAGTTTTATGGCGCGTCCGGCGACAAGCACGCTGGCGGGCTCCTGTTTCCCGGCAAGGAGGACCCGGACTATTGGGACTTTCTCTATTACTCGCTGGTCGTCGCCATGACCGCGCAGGTCTCCGACGTGCAAGTCACCAGTAAATCAATTCGTCGCCTGACGAGCGTGCACGGCGTCGCCTCATTCTTTTTCAATGTGGCCGTGCTCGCATTGACGGTGAATATCGTATCCAGCCTGATGCAGTAAGACAGGCCGTTCGGCATCAATAATGTCTGGCTGCAAAGGTTGGTTGCGGGTCGAAGGGCAGCTAATGGCCGAATTTAAAATTCACGCCGACGCGGATGATGTTCTCGTTCAGCGTGACAGCGTTATTTCCATTCACCGCGGGCAAGGTTGCAGTGGCCGGCGCGTCATAGCCGCAACTATATCCGTGATTGCAGGGCGCTTTCCCCGATAGACCGACAAACAGGTATTCGACCTTGGCGGTCCAGTTGTCGGCAAACGCCCATTCCAATCCGCCGCCGGCGGTCCAGCCGAATTCAGGGTTGGTCTGTGTCGGCAGGCCGTTGAGCGCCACTTCCACATTCGCGCCGGCGCCGCCGACGGTGCCGTAGACGAGAACGCGATCCCAGGCATAGCCGGCGCGCACGCGCAACGTTCCGATCCAATTGCTCTGGGTTTTGCAACTCAATCCGCCAGCGGGCGATCCAATAGCGGGGGAAAGGAAGATACTGGTGCAAAAAGCACTGTTGCTGCTGCCCGGAGACCTTGCCAATCAAAATCACCTTCGACGCCGAACACCCACGCGCCCCACTAGCCGCTGACGCCCATCGTGACGCCGACCAGTCCGCCATTGACGTTGAAGTGGCCGCTCGAAGTATTGCCCGAGGGATTGAGCGTGTCGCTCCATTCGCTTTGACCGAAGGCGTAGCCGCCGTTAATACCGATATAGCCCCCACCCCAATCATAGACCGCAGCGACCGGGTAATAGGCAGGAACCGGCCCGGGAACGGGAAGATCGGCCGCCGATGCGCGGCTTGCGGCAAACAGCGAAGCCACGGCCACGAAAAGTATCCGCTTCATCCGGATAGCCCCCAGTTCCCCCAGTGTTCCACCAGTGTTCCACCACTTGGCCCCACCTGGTTGGTTCTCTGAGTTTACCGATTTGGAATGTTGAACGCTGTGTTGAAAAAGATACACGTCACGGAAATTATCCGTGCAAACCGGCTGGGCTTGCCGCCTTTTGCGAGAATGCGGTGTGCCTCACCCTCTCCTGGCGGACGGGCGGGGGAGGTAAAAAAAGCGCGGTTATGCAGCCTATCTAGCCCGGATTTCGCTCCGCTTAATCTGGGCTACGCGGGCTGAACGGCACCGCGTCGGCGGCGACGATCTCCTTGCCGATCGGCCACAGCGCGATGCCGGCGAGTTTCAGATGCGCCCAGGCAAACGGAATGCCGATAATGGTCACGGCGAGCACGATGGCGGTGATGAGATGCCCGAGCGCCAGCCACCAGCCCGCCAGCACCAGCCAGATAATATTGCCGATCAAGCCGAACGGCCCGGTGCCGAAATCGTGGCGGCCGGAATGTTCGGCGCGCGACACCGCTTTTCTTCCGAACGGCAACAG
>JBKPIZ010000404.1:0-3691 GCA_046730495.1 Pseudomonadota bacterium | reverse complement strand
CTTAGGTCGTCGGCAGCGTCAGATGTGTATAAGAGACAGGCGATACGCCGAATCAACCCAAAATCTTTTCGCTTTAGCGTCAAATGAGCGGTGGACGAAGCGAGCGCAAGGTGGCCGCCGGCCCGTCTGCCTAAATCACATCCATCACGACATCGCCGAGCCCATCGACGGTGAACACCGCGCGCTGGCCGGGCGCGATCGAAACCGTTGGAATGAGGCTGCCGGTGATCACGATCATGCCGGCTTTGAGATCGCGGCCGCGCTCGGCGACATGATTGGCGAGCCAGGCCAGCGTGGCGCAAGGATCCTCCGCCGCGCCTTCACCGATTAACTTGCCGCCGAGGGTGAGACGGCCGGTGATGCCGACGAGGTCATCGAGCGCGACGCGCTTCGGCGTTCCGGTGACGATGCCGCCGTTCCAGCAATTCTCCACGATCAGCGACAAAGCCGCGGTCTTGGCATAATCGGCGTTGCGGTCCTCGATCAGCTCAAAGGCCGACAATGCCGCGGCGATTGCCGGCGCGACGCTTGCGCGCGTCCACGGCGCGCCGGAGGCCGGCAGATCGGCGCCGAGCTGCAGCGCAATTTCGCTTTCGATGCGCAGATTGACGAAATCCGTCGCGCGCAGCTTGGCCGGCGATGCATGAACGGTGCGGCTGAAAACCGCGCCACCGCACGGATGATTGATGCCCATCAGCTGTTGCATCACTTTGGTCGTGGTCGCGATCTTGGCGCCGGCGACCGCGCCGTAGGTTGGCTCCGCCAGACGGTAATAGGCCTCCTGCGCGGCATAGGCTTCGGCGATCGAGGCCGGACGCAAGTCGTCGGGCAGATTGCGGTAGGGCAGGCGGCGCGCCCGCGCCTCCCACATCCATTGCGCCATCGCCTGCAGACGCGCGCTCTCAGCCATTGTTCATCCTGCCCATCAAGCGGACCCACCATGCGGGCAGAACCACACGCGCGCAAGACGAACCGCCGATCAAACCAGGCCGGCGAGACCGAGCAGCGCCGCGGCGGCGAAAGCCGAGAGCGGATGCACGCGCATGAACAAAGCGATGCACGCGGTCGCGAGCGTGATCGCCGCGGCCACCCAGCTGTAGTCGGCGACGCTGACAATCACCGCGGCGCTCGCCGCCGTCAGTCCGAGCGTCACCGGGACCAGGCCGCGGGTGAGGGCGCCATGCCAGGCGGCGCCGGTGAAGCGCTCCGAGGCGCGGCCGACGATGAAGGCCAGCACCGACGTCGGGCCGCACATCGCCAGCGTCGCCACCACCGCGCCGGCGATGCCGGCGACGTGGTAGCCGATCAGCGTCACAATGATCAGGTTCGGCCCCGGCGTGAGCTGGGCCAGCGCAAAGGAATCGGCGAACTGCCGGCCCGTCAGCCAATGTTGAACGTCGACCGCGTAGCGGTGCATTTCCGGAATCGCCGAATTGCCGCCGCCGACCGCGAACAGCGACGTCACTGCAAAGAACGCCGCCAGCGTGATGAGTGAGCCGCTCTCAGATTTCATCGGCGCGTCTCGACGTTGCGAAACGCCGCGCCGATGCTCACCGGCACGATGGCGAGCAGAACCAGCGGCAGCGGCCAATGCAGAAGGCCGATCGTGACGAAAGTTGAAAGCGCAATCAGCGGCGCGATCACGGCCGCGTTCCTGGATGGCACCCGAAGCAGTGGCCGTGCCATCTTGGCGACGGTGGCAACCATCAGTCCGGCCGCCGCGGCGGCGACGCCGGTCAGCATGCGGCGCAGCGCCGGCAGGTCGCCGTAATGGGCGTAGAGCGCGCCGACCGCGATAATCAGAATCATCGGCGGGCCGAGCAGCCCAGCGACCGCCGCCAGCGCGCCGAGTGGCCCGCGCATGCGGGAGCCGAAAATCACCGCGAAGTTGACCATGTTGCCGCCGGGCAGGAAGGCGCACAGCGCGAAGGCTTCGTTGAATTCTTCCGCGGTGAACCAGCGCCGCCGCTCCACCATGATGCGCCGCGCCCAGGCCAAGGCGCCGCCAAAGCCAGACAGCGAGATCGCGGCAAAGGCCAAGAACAGTTCGGCAATGCTCGGTGCCGGCGCGGCGGCGGCCGAAACGTTCGCGGCGTGTTGCGGCGGGGCGGGGGGCGTGACGGGAGGACCGGCTGGGAAACGCATCGAAGTCGTTTAACCCACAGCGGTTTTCCCGGCCAGCCGGGCGGTGGTGCGCCGACCGCCGGTCTTTTTTCGGCAACCATTTGCGCTTATATTCTTGGGTGCCGGCGCGAGCCGGCTATGGCGATAAATGGCCGTCGTAATAAACCTTTCGGACCCGGGGGCAGTACCCGGCGACTCCACCAATTCCAGGAGTCGGGTATCAGGGGTTCAGGGATCAGTTTGCTGATACCTGATGACTGACACCTGATTCCTGTTACGGGGTCGAAATAGGATCGACGAGGGCGTAAAGGTCGTGCTTTTGCTCGGCATGGTTCCGCCGTTATCGGGCCAAATTCATAGTTGCCAACGACAACTATGCTCCGGTTGCTCTGGCTGCGTAAGCAGCTCGAAAGACCGATCTGAAGTCCTAGCGTCTTAGCAGCGCTAGGCGGGGTTCGGAGGCACCTGGCAACAGAAGCCTCCACTTTCCAATAAATCAGTGATCAGGCATCAGGGGACAGAGGCGTCCTGGATCATTAAGATTCCGGGCTTATCTGAGTCCTGATACCTGAAATCCTGATCCCTGAACTCCTGATGCCTGATCATCACATCCGTTACGACCTTCTCGCGCAACAGGCGCTGCGCGGCGTCGTGCGCACCGTGCTGGCCGACGTCGCCAAAAAGGGCCTGCCGGGCGACCACCATTTCAAGATCACCTTCAACACCACGGCGCCGGGCGTGCGGCTGTCGGATCGGCTGCGCGCGCAATATCCGGAGACGATGACGATCATCCTGCAGCACCAGTTTTGGGATCTCGTCGTCGGCGAGCACGCCTTCGAGGTCGGGCTGTCGTTTGGCGGCATCGGCGAGCACTTGGCGGTGCCGTTCGATGCCATCATCGCGTTCTACGATCCGGCAGTGCAGTTTGGCTTTCAGTTCGAGCCGATCGATGCGGACGAAAGCGGCGAGGCCGCCAAGGACAGCGCCAAGCCGTCGGCGCGCAAGGACAAAAGCGCGCAGAAACCCGCGGCCCTATCGCCCGGGAAGAGCGCTGCCGGTAGAAAGTCCGAACCCGCGCCCGCCGCCAAAACTGCCGAGCCGCCAAGCGGCGACGATGACAAGCCCGACGGCGGCGGCGAAGTCGTGCGGCTCGACCGCTTCAGGAAGAAATGAAAACGGAGGGCAGACGACGGAAGACGGACGGCGAAGCGAACACCGTTTCATCTGTCCGCCGTGCTCCGTCAGTCGTCCGCCGCACCCGCACCGAGACCGATTCATTCGGTCCGATCGAGGTGCCGGCGCAAGCTTATTGGGGCGCGCAGACCGAGCGCTCGCGGCATAATTTTGCGATCGGCGAACAGCGCATCCCGCGCCCCTTGATCGCGGCGCTGGCGCTTGCCAAGCGCGCCGCGGCCGAGACCAATCGCGCGCTCGGCCTCCTCGACGCCCGCCGCGCCAAAGCCATCGTGCAAGCGGCGCAGGAAATCCTCGACGGCATGCGCGACGAAGATTTCCCGCTCTCGGTCTATCAGACCGGCTCGGGCACCCAGACCAACATGAACGTCAA
>JBKPIZ010000403.1:0-13911 GCA_046730495.1 Pseudomonadota bacterium | reverse complement strand
GGGGTTATCCCGGGCTCCTTGCACCTGCCCTACCCGCAATTGCCAGCGGAGATTTGCCCCGGTGGCATTTTACATGAACTGGCCGCCGCATCCGGTAAGCGGCTCGTATTCTATTGTGCCTTCGGCGAACGCTCGGCCATGGCGGTCCAGGCAGCGCAGGACGCCGGCTTGAAAACGGCGTGTCATATTGCCGGCGGCATCGATGCCTGGAGGAAGGCAAGCGGCCCGTTGGCGCATTAACCCCGAACCTTACTTTTTCGTCATTCAAGCCGGCGGCTTTGGATGCATAGCGTCCATGCAGCGTCTGTCCATGAAGCTGGCGCTTGCGTTGCCTATAATTCGGTCGGGTCAAATTGCGAGGTCGCCTAATGACATTGGACAATTTTCTGAACCGCCGGACAGTGCTCACAGCCGGCAGCGCTTTCATGTTTGGCGCGGCACTGTCGCCGTCGGAGCTCAGCGCCCAAACCAATGGCGCGAAGCAACCGATCGGAACCATTGGCGCCGGCCATATCGGCAGCACCATCGGCGGGCTCTGGATCAAGAACGGGCACAAGGTATTGTTTTCCTCGCGCCATCCTGAGGAACTTAAGGATTTGGTGGCCGGTCTCGGACCGCTGGCCCAAGCCGGCAGCGTCGAACAGGCGATTGCCCTCGGCGACGTTGTGTTGCTGACCGTACCTTACGGCGCGCTGCCGCGGATCGGCCGCGATTACGCAGCTCAACTCAAAGGCAAGATCGTTCTCGACACCTGCAATGCGGTGGCCGCCCGCGACGGCGCAGTCGCCGATGAAGTGGAAGCGAACGGCATCGGTGTCACGTCGCAGAAATACTTGCCGGGAACGCGGCTCGTTCGTGCCTTCAACACGATGTCCTATAAAATATTTGCCAGCGAAGCGAACCGGCCCGATCCGAAACTCGCGGTGCCGATTGCCGGCGACGATCAGGACGCCGTTCGGGTCGCCGCCTCGCTTGTGCGCGACGCCGGTTTCGATCCGGTGGTCGTCGGCAAGCTCGCCGACGCCAAGCTCTTTCAGCGTGGTGGACCGGGTTACGGACAGCAAGTCAGCGCGGCCGAACTGAAGCAGAAATTGTCCCTACCGCAATGACATTCGAAACGACCGGCAACCGCGGCGGCGCCATAGCGTTCCTGCGGCACGGGATGGCGCGTGCGCTCCCTGCCACGCCGCAGGAGCGCGGTGCCGCACTCTGGTCGTTTGCTTATTTTTTCACGCTGCTCGCGGGCTATTACGTGCTGCGACCGCTTCGCGACCAGATGGCGATCGCCGGCGGCATACGCAATCTGCCATGGCTCTTTACCGCCACCTTCGCCACGCTTTTGGTCGCGCAGCCGCTCTATGGCATGCTGGTCGCGAAACTGCCGCGCGCCCGCTTCATTCCGATTGTCAATCATTTTTTCGTCGTCAACCTGGCGCTGTTTTGGCTGTTTCTCACGCTGCAGATCGAGACAGCGCTGGTGGCGCGAATGTTTTACGTGTGGGTTGCGGTGTTTAGTCTGTTTTCAGTGGCGGTATTCTGGTCGTTCATGGCCGACCTGTTCACGGCCGATCAAGGCAAGCGCTTATTCGGCTTCATTGGCGCCGGCGGCACCGCTGGCGCGCTGCTCGGACCGGTCCTGACGATCTGGCTGTCGGTGCCGCTCGGCCCGACCAATCTTTTGATCCCGGCGATAATTTTGATCGAAGCCGCAGTATTCTGTGTTTGGCGGCTTGAGCGTGCCGCCACCCCTCACCAAACCGGGCACGCGCAGGACGAGCGGCTCGGCGGCAGCGCTTTTGCGGCGATCCCCGCACTTATTCGTTCGCCGTATTTGATTGGCCTTGCCGCCTGGATTTCCTTGCAATCGTTCTGCGCGACCATCCTTTATTTCGAGCAAATCCATATCGTCGCGGCCGAGGTCCAAGGTGCGGGTGCACAAGCCCGCCTGTTTGCGGCGATCGATCTCGCCGTGAATTTACTCACGCTGGCGACCCAAATTCTTGCCACCGGACAATTGCTCAAGCGCTTCGGCACCGGCATTAGCGCGGCGGCCCTACCGGCCGTCTTTGTCGCGGGCTTCGGCGTCATCTTTTTGACGCCGACGCTCGCGGCAGTATTGGCGGCCCAAGTGGCGCAGCGCTGGATACATTTCGCGTTCGCCAATCCCGCTCGCCAAGTGTTCTATACGGTGCTCGGCCGGGAGGAGAAATACAAAGCCAAGAACTTAATCGACGTGGTCATCTACCGCGGCTCGGACGCGCTCTACGGCTGGGTATTCGACAGCTTGCAGCTTCTTGGGCTAAAGCTCGGAACGATCGCGCTCGTCGCCGCCCCGGTCTCGGTGGTTTGGCTGATTTTGTCGGCGGCGTTAGGACGCGCCCAAGAGCAGCGGGCCAAGCTGATCGGCGCTTCCGCCGCATCCGGGCAATGAATGGTTAGATTGACACGGCGCCAATTCACCAATTTGCCCGTAGCCGCCTTGGCGACGGGAGCGGCGAGTTTGACTTTGCCGGTCTTCGCGCAACCCGCCTCGTCCCTGTTGACGCGCTCGATCCCCTCGACCGGCGAGCCACTGCCCGCCGTCGGTCTTGGCACTGCGGAAGTCTTCGACCTTGCGGATACTGCCACCCTGCAAAAAGCCGGCGCGGTCGTGCGCGCGCTGATCGACAACGGCGGCAAACTCATTGACACCGCTTCGACCTACGGGGATGCCGAACGCATTCTTGGCGATGTCATTGGGCCGGCTGGCGTGCGCGGCAAGCTTTTTATTGCGACCAAGCTTGAATCCCCTGATGTCGAAGAGCTTAAACGTTCGTTGAATCGATTGCAGACCGCCAAGCTCGACCTGCTTCAACTCCACAATGTGAGAAATCCTCAGCAATCGCTCGGCGCCTTTCGCGACTGGAAAGCGCAAGGCGTGTGCCGCTACATCGGCATCACCTCGACCTCGCACAGCGCCTTCGCGGCGGTGGAAGCGATCCTCAGACACGAAAAACCCGATTTCGTGCAGATCGATTATTCGATCGACGACCGCGAGGCCGAAAAGCGCATTCTGCCGCTCGCCGCCGAGGTTAAGGCCGGCGTGCTGACCGCGGTGCCATTCGGGCGGGGTCGACTGTTTCGCGCCGTGCGCGAGCGGCCGCTGCCGGACTGGGCACAAGGCTTCGCCGGCAGCTGGGCGCAATTCTTTCTCAAATATCTGCTCGGCGATCCACGCGTGACCGCGGTCATTCCGGGCACCGCCGACGCCGCCCACCTGACCGACAATCTTGGCGCGTTGCGCGGACCGCTTCCCGATCCCGATCAGCGGCGACGGATGGTGCAGTTCATAGAGACGTTGTAGCGGTCGCGATCCGCCCGGTCCCGCACAGAAAATGCGAAAGCCGCAGGACGTCTCCTGCGGCTTTCCTTTCCGCCCGCTGCAGGGAGGCGAATCAGCGGGCGTTTGAATGTGGAAAATTAGCTAACCGTCGCGCCGGTCCTCGTCCCAACCGTGATCACGACCGCCGCGCATGTGATGATGCGGCCGCAGCATGCGCGCGAGCCTGACGAAACGGCTTTTCTGGTCGTCGTTGAGGCTCTGATAAAGTGGCACGCCAGCGTCGGCGATCTTCTTCAGAGCGGCACTGGTCTTGGCCATATTGTCGGCGCGCCGCGACAGTCGCTCAAAGGGCGTGCCCGGCGGCTGCTGATCGCTGGCTTGGCGCTCCTGTAGCCGCTGCATGCGCAATTGAACGAGATCGCGAACAGCCTGCTCGAACTGCGGCCAGTTCTTGGCCTGGTCGGCCGTGAGCTGGAGTCCGGCTTTCAACGCGGCGATCCGGGCGTCGGCAAATGCCGACACGTCCGCAGCACTCAGCCGATGACGTTGCTCGAATCGCGGTTGGTCGTCAGCGAACCCGCCGCCACCGCCAAAATTGTGTTGCGCATATGCGAGCGAAGAACCGGCGAGCGCAATGAGCGCGGTCGCGGTGATCACTGGCCTCAACATGGCGATCCTCCTGAAATTCTGAACTTGCCTTGAGTAGATGGCGCGGCGCGCTACGGCACAAGTTAAAGTTTGGAAATGTGATCTGCGCCGAAGATTACGAAGGCGTAATCTTTTCGTCCGCAAATTGACAAATTGAACTTTCGGTCAATGTAGAATTTGTCGTAGGAATAGTCGCGTGCGCTCGTGCTGCGGATGTTCGAAGAACGCTTTCGGCTCGTTGATTTCGACGATCTGGCCGTCGGCCATGAATATGATCCGATTAGCCACTTGACGCGCGAAACCCATCTCGTGAGTGACGACGAGCATGGTAATGCCGTCGCCGGCGAGCTCGACCATGGTGTCGAGCACCTCCTTGACCATTTCAGGATCGAGCGCCGAAGTCGGCTCGTCGAACAACATGATATGCGGGCTCATGCACAGGGCCCGCGCGATGGCGACGCGCTGCTGCTGGCCGCCAGATAGCTGCGACGGATATTTGAGCGCTTGCTCCGGTATCCGCACGCGCCGGAGGTAACGCATGGCGAGCTCTTCGGCGTCTTTTTTTGGCATGCGCCGTACCCAGATCGGCGCCAAGGTGCAGTTTTCCAAAACTGTGAGATGTGGAAACAAGTTGAATTGTTGAAACACCATTCCGATGTCGCGGCGGACAGTCAGGATTTGCTTGGCATCGTCGGTAAGTTCTTTGCCGTCGACAACGACGCGGCCGCGCTGCCAATCCTCCAGACGATTGATGCAGCGGAGCATCGTTGATTTGCCGCTGCCGGAAGGGCCGCAAATGACGATCCGTTCGCCGCGGGCAACCGTGAGATTGATTTCGCGCAGCACGTGAAAATCGCCGTACCATTTGTTCAAGGCGATGATTTCGACAGCCCATTGCGCTTTTCCGCCGCCACTCTCATTCGCCGCATTTGTCATGATCGAGTCCGTCATGCTCGCACCTTTTACCGTCGATGCGCGCGCGCCAGTCGCGCTTCGACATTTCGCGAATAGCGCGACATCCCATAACAGCACACGAAGTAGAACACGGCGGCAAAAGCATAGCCTGTCACACTGGTGACCGGCGTTGCCCAGCGTGGATCGCCGCGCGCGGCTTCGATGGTGCGCAGGAAATCGAAAATCCCGACGATGAAAACCAGCGTCGTATCTTTGAACAGTCCGATGAAGGTGTTGACGATGTTCGGCAGCGTCACCCGCAACGCCTGCGGCAGAATGACGAAAACCATCATGCGCCAATATGACAGACCGAGCGCCTGCGCCGCCTCATATTGGCCGCGCGGTATCGAGAGCAGTCCGCCGCGCACGACCTCGGCCATATAGGCCGAGGCGAACAAGGCAACGCCGATGAGCGCACGCACAAGCTTATCCGGCGCAAAGCGATCAGGTACGAACAATGGCAACATGACGCTCGCCATGAACAACACCGTAATCAGCGGCACGCCGCGCACAAATTCGATGAAGGTGATCGAGGCCAATCGCACCGCCGGCATCGCCGAGCGCCGTCCCAGCGCCAGAAGAATGCCGAGCGGCAGCGAGGCCACGATGCCCACGGTTGCGACGACGATGGTGACGAGAATGCCACCCCACAGCGAGGTCGGCACGTCGGGCAAGCCGATCATCGGCACCCCGCTCAAGAGGAGGTAAGAAAGAATCGGCAGTATGATAAAGAAATAGATGGCGCCAAGATCGCGGCGCGGCGCACCGAGCCACGCCAGCCAGGCGATTCCGAGTGCGAGCAGCCCGAAGAACAGATCGACGCGCCAGCGCTCGCTTATTGGATAGAAGCCATAGACGAAATAGGAAGACCATACCCGCACGAAAGCCCAGCACGCGCCGGGTTCGGGGTGTTGCTCCGACGGTAGGCAGGCCTCACGATCGGTGCCTGACCACACCGCATCGAAAATAAAAAAGCGCAGCAAAGGCGGCACGATCCAGACAATGGCGGCGACGCAGACAATGGTGAGCGCGATATTCGCCGGGGACGAGAACAAGTTGGCGCGCAGCCAGCCGAGCACGCCGGTGCTCGCGATCGGCGCGGGCAAAAGCTTCGCCGGTGCGTCGCGCAGATAAACCTGGTCAGCTGCCGCCACGGTTCAGCGCTCCGCGATGGCGACTCGGCGCCCATAGAGATTCATTAGAAACGACGTGACCAAGCTGAGGAAGAGATAGACCGCCATCGTAATGGCGATCACTTCGACCGCCTGGCCGGTGATATTGAGCACGCTGCCGGCAAATACCTGCACCAGATCGGGATAGCCGATAGCGACCGCGAGCGAGGAGTTTTTGGTCAGATTAAGATATTGGCTGGTCAGCGGCGGCACGATGACGCGCATCGCCTGCGGCACCACCACCAGCCGAAGGGTCGCGCCTGAGCGCAGGCCGAGCGCCTGCGCGGCTTCGGTCTGCCCGGGCGCCACGGCAAGAATGCCAGCGCGCACGACCTCGGCGATAAAGGCGGCGGTATAGATGGTCAGCGCGACGAGAAGCGCCGCAAATTCTGGCAGGATCTCGATGCCACCCCGGATATTGAAGCGCGCCAGTTCCGGAAAACTGAAAGCTAGCGGCGCGCCCGCAGCGAAGAACACCACAAGCGGCAACAGCACAATCAGTCCGAAGGCGTAATACAACGTACGTGGCGGCTGCCCAGTGCGCTCCTGGCGGCGGTGGCCCCAAATCCGCAGCGCCAGCGTGGCAACGATGCCCAACAGAAGCACGGCGACGACGTAACCAAAGTTTGAACCGAACACCGGCTGCGGCAGAAACAGGCCGCGATTATTGAGAAACGCGCCGCCCGGAATCCCAATGCTGCCGCGCAGGTCGGGCAGCGATTTGAGAACGGCGTTGTACCAGAACAGGATCTGCAGCAGGAGCGGAACGTTGCGCACCAATTCGACGTAGCCGCCGGCCAAGTGCGACACCAGCCAATTGCGCGACAACCGTGCGATCCCGATGGTGAAGCCAAGCGCAGTCGCCAACACGATGCCGAGCGAAGCGATGAGAAGCGTATTGAGAAGGCCGACCCAGAACGCGCGACCAAACGTTGAAGTGCTCGACGAGTAGGGGATCAGCGTCTGGCTGATGTCGAAACCGGCGGTGTTGTCCCAGAAGCGAAAGCCGGAAGCGATCCCGGCTTTCGCGAGATTATTCGCGGCGTTGACCGCGGCCGCGTAGATGAGGCCGCCGACCACGACCACGAGCGCCGCCTGAAGCGCAATATTGGTCCATTGCTGTTTGCTGCGAACCGGGAATTGCAGCATTTTCGACATGGCCGGCGGCGACCGCGACAGCCAGCCGGGTTACCGCACGGGCAGCCCGTATTGCAGACCGCCTTTGGTCCACAACCCGTTCAGTCCGCGCGCAATCTTCAATGGCGAGCCTTGACCGACGTTCCGCTCGAAGATTTCGCCGTAATTGCCGACGGCCTTGATGATCCGATAAGCCCAATCATTGGTTAGGCCGAGCGATTGACCAAATTGCCCTTCGACGCCGAGCAGGCGTCGCACGTCCGGCGCATTGGATTTCATCATATCGTCGACATTGCGCTGAGTGACGCCGACCTCCTCCGCATCGACCAACACCATATGTGTCCAGCGCACGAGATCTTCCCAGGCATTGTCGCCCTGCCGCACGGCAGGAGCGAGCGGCTCCTTGGAGATGATCTCCGGCAACACGATATTCGCGTTGGGATCGCTCAGCCGAAGGCGCTCACTGTAGAGCTGCGATGAATCGGTGGTGTAGGCGTCGCAGCGACTGCTGTCGTAGGCCTTGACCGCTTCATCGGCCGTCGCAAAGGTCACCGTCTTCAATGACATGTTATTCGCGCGGAAATAGTCCGCGAGATTGAGCTCCGTGGTGGTGCCCTGCTGCACGCAGACCGCCGCGTCATTGAGTTCAAGCGCCGAATTTACTTTCAGCGACTTGCGGACCATGAAACCCTGGCCGTCATAAAAATTCACGGCGGCGAAATCGAGCCCGAGCGTGGTATCGCGCGACATCGTCCAGGTCGTATTGCGCGCTAACACATCGACTTCGCCAGATTGCAGCGCGGTAAACCGGTTTTGGGCCGTCAGTGGCACAAATTTCACTTTGCTGCGATCGTTGAAGATCGCGGCGGCAATGGCGCGACAGTAATCAACATCGAATCCGGTCCAGTTGCCTTGCGGATCCGGAGCGCCGAAACCAGCGACGACGCCGTTCGCGCCGCAGACGAGCTGACCGCGATCTTGAACCGCCTTGAGCGTTTGCGCGGATGCCGCCTGCGAGGCCAATGCAAGTATGGTTGCAATAGCCAAAGCCGTAGCTAAACGTTTCATGACCAGCCCTTTCGAGGAAGCGCGCAGGCCCCGACCCTGGCGCGCGTGGCTTGTTAACCGTCCACGATCATCTGAGAACGATCGCACTATGAGGTCAAGGGGTTGACGAACCGGCAGAATGCCCGGAAATGGCCAGCCAGCCGCCAATGGTGACTTGCTGGGCCGGCGAGCGGCCGAATTCGGCTGACAAAGTACGCGAAGGCAGCGGATGAACGACAAATCGAAAGATACGCCGCGGCCGCGGCAGCCGGACACCAAGATCGTTACCGGCGGCCGCGACCCGATGTCCTATCACGGATTCGTTAATCCGCCGGTCTATCACGCCTCAACCGTGCTCTATCCGAGCGCCGAGGATTTTCTCGCCCATCGTGCGCGTTACCAATATGGGCGGCGCGGCACGCCGACCACAGAAGCGCTCGAACTCGCGTTGCAAGAGTTGGAAGGATCGCACTGCGCCGGCGTGTCGTTACTGCCGTCAGGGCTCGCGGCAATCTCCAGCGCATTCCTGTCTATCGTGCATGCCGGCGATCACGTGCTCGTCACCGATAGCGCCTATGGACCGACCCGTATTTTCTGCGATCAGATTCTCACACGCCTCGGCGTCACCGTAACTTATTACGATCCGCTGATCGGGGCCGGCATCGGTGAATTGATCCGCCCGAATACGCGCATCGTTTACCTCGAATCGCCGGGCTCATTGAGCTTCGAAATGCAGGACACTGTGGCGATCGCCAAGGTCGCGCATAATAAAGAGGCGCTGGTGCTGATGGATAATACCTGGGCGACGCCGCTTTATTTTCGCCCCCTCGACCACGGCGTCGATTTAGTGATTCAGGCCGGCACGAAATATATCGGCGGCCACTCCGATGTCATGCTCGGCACGGTATCGGCCAACGCGACCACGCTCGCGCGGTTGAAGAACACGGTCCGCTATACCGGGCAATGCGAAGGCCCGGACGATGTTTATCTCGGATTACGCGGTTTACGCACTCTGGCGATACGGCTTGAACGGCATCAAAAATCGGGATTGGCCGTCGCGCGCTGGCTTGAACAGCGGCCGGAAGTGCTGCGTTTGTTGCATCCGGCGTTGCCGAGCCATCCCGGGCATGCGATATGGAAACGCGATTTCTCCGGCGCTTCGGGCTTGTTCAGCATGGTGCTCAAGCCGGTGCCGCAAAAAGACTATTACGCGTTTCTGGATTCGCTCGAACTATTCGGCATAGGCGCGTCATGGGGCGGCTACGAAAGTTTGGCCATTCCCTTCGATTGCGCGCCGCTGCGCACGGCAACGCGCTGGCAACCCGGCGGGCCGACAGTGCGATTCCACATCGGGCTTGAGGCAGTCGATGATCTGATTGCAGACCTCGAGCGCGGCTTTGCGGCGCTTGCTGCAGCCGCCCGGACGTAGATGGCGCTGTTGGATGAAGCAAATCAGACTGCAGAAGCAGTTGATTTGCGGTCGCGCAGCACGAATTGAAGATTGCGCAAGTAGACGAACACGCCAAACGCCTGGCCGGCGATGAAGACGATGTCCTTGCGATAGAGCGCATAAACCAGCAGCAAGAGGCCGCCGCCGATCGAGAACAGCCAAAACGCCACGGGAATGACGCTGTGGCCCACGCGCTCGGAAGCGATCCACTGGACCAGGAAGCGCATTGTAAACAGCGCCTGGGCAACGAGCCCAAGCAATACCCACCAATCGAGCCTTGTGACGAACACATCGGTCAGATACGCGCCGATTGCGTGCGACATTTCAATGAGCAAGCGTGACCTCCACGGATTGGGGAATACGTTTTTTGCGGCGAATGAGCCACCACACACCGAACAGATCAATCATTCCGATCCACAGCCGATCCCAAAAGCCATAGTTGGATTTGCCGTGCCGGCGCGGCCGGTCGACGACCTCGACGTAAGTGATGTCCAAACCTTCACGCCGGACCAGCGCCGGCAGAAACCGGTGCAGCCCGTCGAAATACGGCAGCGATAGAAACAGATCGCGGCGGAACGCTTTTAGTCCACAGCCCGTATCGCGCGTACCATCCTTGAGTACCGTGCGGCGGATTGCGTTGGCGATGCGCGACTGCAATTTCTTAAATGGCGTCGCCTTGCGCCCCACGCGCTGACCGGCAACCAGCCCGACGCGTGGACTGCCCACGAATGCGGCAATCAAAGCTGGGATAAATGCGGGATCGTTCTGCCCGTCACCGTCAATGGTAACAACAAGTTCTGCGCGCGCCACGGCGACCCCGGTGCGGATGGCGGCGGATTGTCCGCACGAGCTCTGGTGCCGGATTTGCCGCAACCACGAGCGTTCGCGCATGAGCGCACGTAACTCTTGCTCGGTCGCATCGGTCGAGCCGTCGTTGACATAGACGATCTCGAATGTGCGGCCTGCCAAAGCGGCGGCGATTTCGGCGACCAAGGGCCCGACGTTCCCGGACTCGTTCTTTACCGGCACAACGACGGAAACCACGGGATGCTCACCGCCGCCCGCTTGCGCCGTGCTCACCTGCGACATGCCCTCAATCGACATCGCGCAAGCTTCTAAAGGCCATCTCGCCGCGGTTCAATCGGGCGAAGATGCGCTCAGGCGGCCGGGTTGCGGACCGACATTGCATGCCGCAAAGCCATTGTAACCCGGGCGAACGAGGGTGCCGGCTTGGCGCGAAGATCGTTCGCCCGAAACACCAGGCCGCGCGCGGCAAACCAGCGCCGCAGGAGATGAGTTCCCACGAGCGCAACCAGCGCGCCGCCGATGACGTCGCTTGGGTGATGGGCGAGGACGGCGACGCGGCTAATCATGATCGCGGCTGCGTAGAGCCACATCACAATCCGGGTGCGCGGCCAGATCGCGCCGATGGCAATGGCGGCGGCTACAGCCGTCGTGGCGTGGCCCGACGGCATGCTGGCGAATGCGGGGTGCCAGTTGAAGGGCGCATAATAGAATGGATCCTCGTGACCGCCGACAAAAGGACGGGCGCGGCCGATCAAGCGCTTGACGATCGAAACGAACAATCCCGGCAGACCGATCGCGAGAAACACGTAGCCGAATCGACCGCCAAGGGCGGCGAGCACGGCTCGCGCCGAGGTGGCCAATTGCGGCGAAGTCGCCGCGCCAAGAAACAGCAAGGCGAAGCCGCATGGAAACAAGAACCAGCCCGACAAGCCGAACCTGGTGATTTCCTCAAATGCGGCTCTGAACCAGTGCGGCTCGCCGCTCGCCCATTCGACAGCGGTGGCATCAAAGAGCGGCATGGAAACCGCCGCACCGGCGACAAGCGCAAGGGCAACTACAATTATTCCCGAGGATTGCGGGAGTCTGGTCAATCGCGCCGGCCGGATCAGCGCGCGAGAGCAAAGCGCAACATTTTCCGAAATGTTGTGCGCGATGCGCTGCAACGGTGACCGCCGGGACACGCCCTTCCTGACCGGCCTTGCGTCCACCCGGTCAAAGCCTCCATTCGGCGCGTTCACGGCGTGCTCACAGTTTCAAACACCGCGATCGAGACCGGCTTGCCGATGGTGACGTCGTAGCCCTCGACCAGCGGTCCACGATTGTAGCGCAGTCCGATTGCCTCGGCGCGCAAGGCAAAGGCGCGTTGTTGCCGTGCTTCGACGAAGGCAAAACGGCAACCGCCGGGCAGCAAGAAATCGGCGGCGCCCGCCGCATCGGTGAGAAGTGTCTTGGTGCCGGCAAGAAATACCAGGCTTGGCTCTTCGTAACCGGCGCTGGCGGCGAGCGGAGCGGCGCACGGCGCCTCGCGCAAAATTTCCGCCAGCGTGACGCTGGGAAAGGCAGGCTCGAGCGACGGCACGACGATAGCATAAATGCCGATCGCCATGAGGACTGCGCCCTCGACCGCCCGCGTAAAGGCTCGTTCAGCACCTTCCTGATCGTACAATTGCCAAGCGAACAGCCCGCACATGACGGCAGCGGCAAAGAAGGGCCAGGCGAGCAACGTTAAATCCCGTACGATGATGACGGCGGTCACCACCGCAATGATGCTGACGATCACCGGCACCAAAAACCACCACATCACACCACGAACGAGCCAAAGCCGTTGCGACAAAACTTTCGACTCGACGGCGCCGGCGGTGAGGATTGCGATCGCCGGATAGAGCGGCAGCACGTAGTGCGGCAACTTGGTAATGACGGCCTCGAATACGATCCATGATGGCACCAGCCATACCAATAGAAAACGAGCGGCCGCTTCGCGCCGCACCGCCCAGACCGCGGGCACCGCTAGGCCTGCCAAAATCGAAGCGGGAAAGAACGTAACGAAAAACAAAATCACGTAGAGACCCGGCGGCGCGCCATGGGTTTCCTGCGGGCTCGCCACTTTGGCCAACATGTCTTCGCCGACCGATCCGATCAGAAACTGCGTGCCGACACGCGCATATATCGCGATGAACCACGGCAGGACGAGAAGGAAGAGCCAAAGAAGGCCAGGAAGTGGACGCAGCGCCAACAGCCAGCGTGCCGACCGGTCGAGAACGCACAGTGTTGCCGCCGCGAGCCCGACCACCATCAAAATCATCGGGCCTTTGATGAGAATGCCGACGGCGAGCGCGGTCCAGAAAATCGCGAGTTGCCCCAAACCGGGCTGCGTGTCGCCGCGCCGCGGCGCCAAATAGACGCGAGCCAGCACCGCCATCGCCACGACGACCGTAAACAACAGCACGGCGTCGGTCTTGGCCAGCCGCGCTTCGACGCCGAGGATCGACGATGACATCATTATCAGCGCCGCGAGCACCGCGCCGCGCCGGCTGACGAAGGCGAGTGCGCACCAATAGGTAGCAAGCACCGCACCGATCGCGCCGATCAATGACGGCAGGCGATAAAGCCAAATGCTGGTGTGGGCACTGGGCAGCCCAAGCGCACTTGCAACATTCACGACGCTCGCTTGCAGCCAGTAGATTCCCACCGGTTTGCGATAGCGCACGTCGTCCTGATAACGGATGTCGACATAGTCGCCGGTCTCGATCATCTGCTTGGTCGCTTGCGCGAAGTAGGCTTCGTCGCGATCGACCGGAGGAATTTGAAAAATTCCCGGCAAAAACGCGACCAGCGAAATCAGTACCAGCACCGCCGCCGCGCGGCGGCCCGATCCGGCGGCGTAGTCGAACAGCGCCGCAAAGCCCTTTGCGGGCCAGTAGGACCGGGACGTCCAGCTGCTGGTCGTACTCATCTCGCCTGCAATGCCGCCTGTACTGCCGCTAGTTTTTGAGGTGATCGTGTCCGAAATCGAACGGCCCGCCGGCTCGGCCGCCGTTCAAAGGCCATCCCCTGGGCCGCCGGACAATAGTCAAATCGCCCTTTGCGTGGAAGGTTGGCGGGAAGCGTCACGGGCCGGCATTTAAGTGGCGGTTCCGCAGGCGTGACCGGTAATTTACCGGGCGTTTTCGCCTTCGATTCTATATAACAGCGACACCGTCACCCCAGGCGGCATCGGGGCCCCGTAGCTCAGGGGATAGAGCAACAGCCTTCTAAGCTGAAGGTCGCAGGTTCGAATCCTGCCGGGGTCACCAACAAAATAAATGGCTTAAGGCCATAAGGCAATTGGTCAATAAGCCCGTATTTCGAGCCAAGGTACACGATAGGGTGCACAG
>JBKPIZ010000402.1:0-5106 GCA_046730495.1 Pseudomonadota bacterium | reverse complement strand
CATCGGCCAAATGCTCCGTCTTTCGTCCCCGGCCTATATAGGCGTCAGGCCGCTTGTTCGCTCGCCCGCGGCTTTGGCGCCAGCACTTCGACCGTGCCGCCGGCCTTCTCAACCGCGGCAATGGCGGATTTCGAGGCGCCGTAGACCGAAAACGCGACCTTGGCCTTGATCTCGCCGGCGCCGAGGAGCCGGATGCCGTCCTTGGCGCGGCGAATGATGCCGGCTTTGACCAGCGCCGCTGCATCGATCTTGGCGGCCGGATCGAGCGTGCCGGCGTCGATCGCCGCCTGGATGCGGCCGAGATTCACCTCGTTGAGCTTGCGCGCGAACATGGTGTTTTTGAAACCGCGTTTCGGCACGCGCCGATGCAGCGGCATCTGGCCGCCCTCAAAACCTTTGATGCGCACGCCAGAGCGCGCGGTCTGACCCTTGCCGCCGCGGCCGCCGGTCTTGCCCATGCCCGAACCGATGCCGCGGCCGATCCGCTTGCGGATCTTGCGCGAGCCGGCCGGCGCTGCGAGTTCGTGAAGCTTCATTACAGACTCCGGTTATCTATCGTCACGCCTGGCCTCGGCCCGGCCATGACGGGCGTTATTCCTTCTCCACCACTTCGACCAGATGCGCGACCTTGGCGATCATGCCGCGGGTCGCCGGCGTATCGACGAGTTCGGCGACGCGGCCGATCTTGTTGAGCTTGAGCCCGACTAGCGTCTGGCGCTGACTGAAATGCCGCCGTAACGGGCTGCCGGTTTGGCGGACTTTGACGGTTTTGCCGCGTTGCTTTTCGGCGCTCATTGCATGGTCCTTCACTTAGTCGGCAGGAGCTTCGGCATCGACGTCGCGGCGGCGCGCCTGCAGGGTGGAAACCTTGACGTTGCGGCGCGCAGCGACCGAGCGCGGCGAATCCTGGCGCTTGAGCGCATCGAACGTGGCGCGCACGACATTGTACGGGTTCGATGTGCCGATCGACTTGGCCACCACGTCCTGCATGCCCAGCGTCTCGAATACCGCGCGCATCGGACCGCCGGCAATAATGCCGGTGCCGGGCGGCGCAGCGCGCAGATGAACCCGTCCGGCGCCATGCCGGCCGTTGACGTCGTGATGGAGCGTACGGCCTTCGCGCAATGGCACACGGGTCAGTCCGCGCTTGGCGGCGTCGGTCGCCTTGCGGATCGCCTCCGGCACTTCGCGCGCTTTGCCGTGACCGAACCCGACGCGGCCCTTTTGATCGCCGACCACGACGAGGGCGGCAAAGCCGAACCGGCGGCCGCCTTTGACGACTTTGGCGACGCGGTTGATGTGCACGAGCTTGTCGACGAACTCGCTGTCGCGCTCTTCGCTTCTTCGTTCGCGGGGTTCACGCGCCATGTTGAGACACCATTTTGTTCAAGCCTCTAGTACCGAGATGAGATGATCTCTGTGCTGTGTCCTCAGAATTTCAATCCGCCTTCGCGGGCGGCCTCGGCAAGCGCCTTGACGCGGCCGTGATAGAGATAGGCGCCGCGGTCGAACACCACGTCGGTGACGCCTTTCTCCTTGGCGCGTTCGGCGATCAGTTTGCCGACCGCCTTGGCCGCATCGACACTGGCGCCGGTCTTGAGCGCCTCGCGCGTCGATTTTTCGATCGACGAGGCCGAGGCGAGCGTGATGCCGCGGTCGTCATCGATCACCTGCGCGTAAATGTGCTTCGAAGAGCGGTACACCGACAGCCGCTTGCGCTCGCCGGCGGCGCGCCGCAACAGCCCGCGCACCCGGCCCTGCCGCCTTTCGATCCTGTCATTGAGCTTGGTCATCGCGCCGCCCCGTTACTTCTTCTTGCCTTCT
The DNA here is from genome assembly GCA_046730495.1 of Pseudomonadota bacterium. GTDB lineage: Bacteria > Pseudomonadota > Alphaproteobacteria > Rhizobiales > Xanthobacteraceae > BOG-931. The sequence goes on along the minus strand of JBKPIZ010000402.1, from coordinate 3,282 downwards.
TTGCGGAAGATCCGCTCGTCGGCATATTTGATGCCCTTGCCCTTATAGGGTTCAGGCGGCCGATACTCGCGAATTTCGGCGGCGACTTGCCCGACCTTCTGCTTGTCGCTGCCGGAAATGACGATCTCGACCGGCCGCGGCGTGGCAATCGTGATGCCTTCCGGGATCGGAAAGACGACATCGTGGCTGTAGCCGAGCGCGATCTGCAGGTTTTTGCCCTGCACCGCGGCGCGATAGCCGACGCCGCTGATCTCTAGACGCTGCTCGAAACCTTTGGTGACGCCAGAGATCAGATTGTTTACTAGCGTGCGCGAGGTGCCCCATTGCGCACGCGCGCGCTTGGTCTCGGCGCGCGGCTCGATCTTGAGCTGCCCGCTTTTGAGCTTGACCGAAACATCGTCGTGCAGCGCCACCTGGAGCGCCCCTTTCGGTCCTTTGATCTTCACCATCTGGCCTTCGACATTGGCGGTGACGCCGGAAGGCACTGCGATGGCTCTTTTGCCAATACGAGACATCAGAACACCGTACAAAGGATCTCGCCGCCAACATTAGCGTCGCGCGCGTCGTGATCCGCCATCACCCCTTTGGGCGTGGACACGATCGTGACGCCGAGGCCGTTGTTGATGCGCGGCATGTTCCTGACCGAGGTATAGACGCGGCGGCCCGGCTTGGATATGCGCTCGATTTCGCGGATCACCGGCTCGCCATCGAAATATTTCAATTCAATTTCGATTTCCGAGCGGCCGTCGCGCTCCACTACCGTGTAGCCGCGGATATAGCCTTCGTTCTTGAGCACACCGAGGACGCTTTCGCGCAAGCGCGAATTCGGCGAAGTGACCTTGGATTTGTTGCGCATCTGAGCGTTGCGGATGCGCGAGAGGAGGTCGCCGAGCGGATCATTCATGGACATCGTGCGCGCCTCCTCACCAGCTCGACTTCAGCAATCCGGGGATCAGCCCCTTGGAGCCGAGCTCCCGCAGCGCGATGCGCGACAATTTATGCTTGCGGTAGAAGCCGCGCGGCCGGCCGGTGAGCTCGCAGCGATTGCGAATGCGCGTGGCCGAGGAATTGCGCGGCAACTCGGCGAGCTTCAGCGTGGCGGCGAAGCGCTCCTCCACCGGCTTGGTCTTGTCGCGCGCGATCGCTTTGAGCCGCGCGCGCCGGCCGGAATATTTCTTCGCCATGCGGCGCCGCCGGTTGTTCTTTTCGATTGAACTCTTCTTCGCCATTGCTTCTCCTTAATGTCCCGCGTCTGAAGCCAAATGCCTCACTGCCGGAACGGAAAATTGAACGCCCGCAACAGAGCGCGCGCCTCGTCGTCGTTGCGCGCGGTGGTGCAGACCGTGATGTCCATGCCCCAGACATCGGCCGCTTTGTCGTAGTCGATCTCCGGGAACACGATGTGCTCCTTGATGCCGAGCGTATAGTTGCCGCGGCCGTCGAAGCTCTTCGGATTGAGCCCGCGGAAGTCGCGCACCCGCGGCAGCGCGATATTGATGAGCCGGTCGAGGAATTCATACATGCGCGCCTTGCGCAACGTCACCTTGCAGCCGATCGCCTGGCCGGCGCGCACCTTGTAGGTCGCAATCGACTTGCGGGCCTTGGTGACGACGGCCTTCTGGCCGGCGATCAGGGCAAGGTCGGCGGCCGCGCTGTCGACTTTCTTGCGGTCGGCGACGCCCTCGCCGATGCCCATATTGATCACAATCTTGTCGAGCCGTGGCACCTGATAGCGGTTCTGGTGGCCGAGCTCCTCGGCGAGCTTGCTTCGGATCGCCTCGTCGAACTGCACTTTCAGCCGCGCCGGCACCCGCGGCTCCGGCTCGCGGAGCGCCTCGGACTTGTCCGGCTTGGCGGCTTTTGCGGCCTTGTCGCGCTTGTCGCCTTTGCCGGCCTTCTCGGCGCGCTCGGCCTTATCGGGCTTGTCGGCCCTTTCCGCCTTGACCGGCTTATCGCCGCCGGCCGGCCGTTGCTCCGACTGAGGCGCGGCTTTGTCCGGGCGCTTGTTCTCTTTGTCGTCGGTCTCAGCCATCGATCTCAACTCCCGAACGCTTGGCAAAGCGCACTTTTTTGCGGTCATCGCCTTTGCCGACGAATTTGAAACCGACGCGTGTCGGCTTGCCGTCTTTGGGATCGGCGAGCGCCACATTTGACAGATGGATCGGCGCTTCCTTGGAGATGATGCCGCCTTCCTGCTGCGCGGTCTGGCGCTGGTGCCGCTTGACCATGTTGACGCCGCGAACGAGCACGCGGTCGTCGTCGCGGCGCATTTCGATTACCTCGCCGCTGCGGCCTTTATCGCGGCCCGCGATTATGACCACCTTGTCGCCCTTTTTGATCTTTGCCGCCATCACAGCACCTCTGGCGCGAGCGAGATGATCTTCATGTGGTTCTTGGCACGCAACTCCCGCGGGACCGGGCCGAAAATGCGGGTGCCAACCGGCTCCATCTGTGGGTTGATCAGCACCGCGGCATTGCGATCGAAGCGGATGATCGAGCCGTCAGGACGCTTGATGTCCTTGGCGATGCGCACGATGACCGCCTTCATCACATCGCCCTTTTTGACGCGGCCGCGCGGTATCGCTTCTTTCACCGAGACGACGATCACGTCGCCAATGGTGGCGTATTTGCGCTTGGAGCCGCCAAGCACCTTGATGCACATGACGCGGCGGGCGCCGGAATTGTCCGCCACATCAAGATTGGTTTGCATCTGAATCATGGGGCCGCCTGCCTCTTCTCGCCCCGTACCACCGCCCAGCGCTTGAGCTTGGAAATCGGGCGATGTTCTTCGATCCAGACGATGTCGCCGACCTTGAATTCGTTCTTCTCATCGTGCGCGAAGTATTTCTTCGAATGGCGCACGGTCTTCTTGAACAGCGGATGTGTGTAGCGGCGCTCGACGCGCACCACCAGCGTCTTGTTCTGTTTGTCGCTCACGACGACGCCTTGGAGCGTTCGCTTCGGCATATCTAGTCCCTCAACTCTTGGCCGCGCGCCTGGCCACGCGCTTGGGCGTGCGCTTGGCTGCGGCCGGCTTATCCGCTGTCGCTTTGGCTGGCCCCGAACGCTTGGACTGCGCAATCGTCTTCAGCCGTGCGATGTCGCGCCGCACTTCGCGCACGCGGGCGGTGATTTCCAATTGCCCGCTGGCGCGCTGGAAGCGCAGGTTGAAGTGCTCCTTCTTAAGTTTGAGCACTTCGTCATCGATCTGATCGATCGTCATCGCTCTGATATCGGCTGGTTTCATGGCGGCTACTCGGCGATGCGCTCGACGAACCGGGT
>JBKPIZ010000401.1:0-20145 GCA_046730495.1 Pseudomonadota bacterium | reverse complement strand
GCGCCAGCGCATCGCGCACGCTTCAGTCGGTCACATTGTTTTTGAGCTGGCGCGCAAGGTTCGCCAAGTCCTCTTCCGGAACGATCTTGCTACCTCGCGCTACAGCAAAGGCTCGCTCCATGAGACCTGTAGGGACCGGCTGTTTGCGAGGCTCAACTGTCATCGCCTCAACATGATCCGCCCACTTCTGCAACGCGTTGCGCATCTCATCGGCGTACTTGGCGCGCTGGTAGACACCAGCGACCCCACTGCGATGTCCGCTGTAGTGGTTGAGAATGGCTTCGATATGGTGCGGTTGAACGCCGAGTTCGCCGAGCTGCGTTGCGCAGGTGCGACGTAGGTCGTGCAAGCGCCAAGGTGCGATCCGGATGCGCTCATCTAATTTCGTCTTGGCCGTGTCCCAATCCTTGTAGCCTTGCTTATCGCTGAACAGAAACTCCGAAGCATTACGGCGAGGCTGGCGCTCGATGATTGCAAGAGCTTGGCGCGACAGCGGTAGCTCATGCTGGCGCTTATTCTTAGTTCTTGCTGGTGGCAGGATGATTATACCTTTGGCGAGATCGACCTCGCTCCAAGCCAACGCACTAATCTCGCCGCGCCGCTGGCCCGTCAGCAAGAGCAGGCGGACGATGTCGCTGAACTTGTCCTCACCAAGATTGCGCCAGAGTTTGCGCAGTTCCTCTTGCGAAAGGACCCGTTCGCGGCTCGCGCCTTCGTCAACCTTGGCTGTGCCCTGCACAGGGTTGATCTCAAGGAGACCCTCAGTGATGCACCAAGAGAACAGATCGCTCAGTGCACTGCGAGCACGATTGCGAGCTATTGGGCCAGAGGCTTGCTCAATCTGGCCCAATAGGACAGCAATGGTGCGCCGGTCGATTTCACCCAAGCGCAGGCGATGAAGTGATTCGCAATGCTTGCGGATATAGCGCTCGACTTCCACGAATGAGCGTGGCTTCAACAAAGCCTTCTTGCGAAGCAAGTAGCGTTCGATCTCTGCGCTGAAGCCCTCGCTATTGAGGGATCGCGCAAATGGATCAGTGCCAGAGGCGAGTGTGCCGAGTAACTCTCTTGCGCGGTTGCGCGCAGTGTCTGGCGTCCACGGTGAACCGTGGCGACCAATGGACTTCATTATCTGTGCGCCGTTGTGGCGATAGCGCAGATAGTAAAAGACGCCTCGCGTCTGCTTGCGCGCACCAAGGCCGATTACTTTGTCGTCCCAGAGCCAGCCTTCCAGATCGCGTAGCGATGCGATGGTGATCTTGCCAGTTGCCATTCCCGCCCCTCCTGTGCGTTTGACTGAGCGGGATTTAGCAAGCAATTAGCAAGTTAGCAAGCAAGTACAGCGGTCGGGAGTTGTCGGGAGAAGTCGGAGCATGACGGTGAGGAAATTCCTATGAAATCGGCACAAGTGATGGGTCAGCAGCGATGTCGCAAGGTGATGTAGAATGAGGCCGGACCTGATAGCCCCTCTGCGCGGGCCATGCCAAGATGGCGGCGGACGAGCGTCTCGATTTTCATCCAGCCAAAACATGAAGCATATTCTGGCCCTCCTTGGACTGCTGACGGGCACGGTCGCTGCGCATTGTCAGTCAATGCGCGTTTACAGCGACGCCGGAAGTATTTTCATCGAGCGCGCCGGCCGCACCACCAAGCTCACGGCATCGGAGATGGATGTCGATCCTGTATTGTCGCCGAGCGGCACTTTTGTCGTTTACACGCGGCAGGGCCGCGGCCGCAGCCGTCGGCATTACGAGCCCCACCAGTTCTGCCCCACTGAGCCGCGGCCCGACGAATTGCGGCGCATCAATCTGGACGGCAGCGATGACCGGCTCCTGCTGAAGGGCCGCCGAGGCGCGCCGGACGTGCAGCTCTGCGATTTTAAAAGCAAGCAATTCAGCTCCGACGGCCGACGGCTTTATTTTCTTACTCCGGGCTGGGCAAGGTCCGATGCGCTGCACGTGTACGACGTGCGCGCCAGCGAGGAACGCTTCCTGCTGCCAGCCAATGATGTCCTGGTCCTCAACTTCTGCCGGAGCTATTACAAAGATCATCTGATCGTGCTGTCGCATCGCAATTTTTTCTTGGGCGGCAGCTACGACTGGTACTGGCTCTATGATCCCGCCGGCAAAAACGAGCTCGGACCGCTCGGCGAGTTCGCAAGTCGGGAAGACCTGGTGCGTACCGCTCATGGCGAGTGGTGCGAAGGCAAGCCTTAGCGCAGCTCCAGCATTACGGGCTGCCGAATGGGTCGGCTGACGCGACGTCGGTCAGTTTAAATTGCACCCGCTCCTCGCCCTGCCAGCGATCGAGCGCAAAGCAGCCGGCGGCGTGCACTTGCCGGCCGCGGCTGTTGCGCAGCGCGATGCCGAGCTTCTGGCCGGCCGCACGAAATGCAATCGCATTCACTGCCGCACCATCGCCGGATTTCAAGCGCACGCGCATATGTGCCTGACCCACTTCTTCGGCGTAAGCGATCGTATGCGCCGGAAGCGCGATGATCGGTTCCGGATTACCGGACCCAAACGGTCCGGCCCGCGCGATCATCGCCAAAAGCTCGCCGTCCGCTGCGGCGGCGGTGACCGCGCCATCGATGAGGAGGCCGCTCGCCCGGCGTGCCTTCTCGACGTCGGCCGCAAGGGTCGCCTCGAGGTAAGCGCGCAGTTCCGCAAGCGCGTCCTTACGCAACGTAACGCCCGCGGCCATGGCGTGGCCGCCGCCTTTTACGAGCAGCCCCTCGGCAACCGCGCGCCGTACCGCGCGGCCAATGTCGACGCCCGGGATCGACCGTCCAGAGCCGGTGCCGATGCCGCCGGGTTCAAGCGCGATGGCAAAAGCTGGCCGGCCGAACCTCTCTTTCAGCCGCGCCGCGACCAGCCCGACAACGCCAGGATGCCAACCCTCGGCCGCGGTCACGATGACCGCGCCCTTGTCCTCGACACCGAGCGCGGCATCCGCTTCGGCTTCGGCCTGCGCCAAGGTTTCCTGTTCAATCGCCTGCCGCTCGCGGTTGAGCCGGTCGAGCTCAGCGGCGATTTTTGCCGCCTCGATCGGATCATTCTCAAGAAGGAGCCGCACGCCCAAATCGGCACGGCCGATGCGGCCGCCGGCATTGATCCGCGGCCCGAGCAGAAACCCGAGATGCCAAGCCTCGGGCGGACCGGAAAGCCGTGCCACATCCATCAGGCTGACATGGCCCGGGCGCTCGCGCCGGCGCAGCGCGATCAGTCCTTTGGCCACAAAGGCGCGATTGAGCCCGGTCAGCGGAACCACATCGGCAACCGTGCCGAGCGCGACGTCGGCGAGGAAGCCGAGGAGGTCCGGCTCGGGCCGCTCCGCGTGCCAAAAGCCGCGCGCGCGCAACATGCGATTGACGGCGACGACCGTCATGAAGGTGAGACCGACAGCGGCAAGGTGGCCTAGGCCCGAGAGGTCGTCGCGCCGGTTCGGGTTGACGATTGCAAGCGCTGGCGGCAATTGCTCGTCGGCCTGGTGGTGGTCGATGACGACCACGTCGAGGCCACGCGTTTTCGCCTCGGCAAGGGCTTCGGCGCTGGTTGTGCCGCAATCGACGCAGACGAGCAGCGTGGCGCCGCGCTCGGCAAGCGCGCGCACGGCTTCGCCGTTGGGGCCGTAGCCTTCGAACAAGCGATCAGGAATGTAGATGATCGGCTCGATGCCGCAGTGGCGAAGAAAACGGGCGAGCAGCGCCGCCGACGTCGCACCGTCAACATCGTAGTCGCCGAAGATCGCGACACATTCGGCGCGCATCGCAGCGTCAGCGATCCGTTCCGCCGCCTCTTTCATGGCCGTGAGCACAAGCGGATCGGGCATCGCGCGCTTGACGGTCGGATCGAGGAAAGCGTCGACCGCATCCGTCTCGACATTGCGGCCGGCGATGATCCGAGCCAGGAGCTCGGGCAGTGCGTGATGCTGCGCGATGGCCAACGCACGCGCGGCGCCGCGTTCGTCGAGCCGGTCGTACCACGCGCGACCGGTCGCCGAGTTCTCGACGCTGAGGAATAAGCGTTGTTCGGACATCCCGCGATTTCCGGCGCTGTCGTGCAGCGCAGCGATTCGGGACGCTATCTGATTCGAATTAGGGTCAAAACGCGTTATCCCCGCTAATAGCCAATGGCGGGTGGAATGACGATTTTGGCCGCGTTCAGGTTAGCGGAACTTGCCCAATTGCCGGTGCTCGGCTCTGATCCAGCGGATCGTGCCGCTGGTCGAGCGCATGACCACGGTTTCGGTTTCGATCACGTCTCTGCCGAACTGTACGCCGCGCAGCATGTGGCCGTCGGTGACGCCGGTCGCCGCGAACAGGCATTCGCCTTTGACCATATCTTCGATCTGATATTTGCGCCGTGGATCCTTGATGCCCATTTTGGCGGCGCGCTCGCGCTTCGTTTCGGTGTCGAGCACGAGCCGCGCTTGCATCTGGCCGCCGATGCAGCGCAGCGCCGCGGCCGCTAACACGCCCTCAGGGGCGCCGCCAATGCCAAGATAAATATCGATGCCGGTGTGGATGACACCGGCGACGTCGCCATCGCTGATCAGGCTGACGGCCGCACCGGCCTTGCGCACCGCACCGATCAAGTCGGCGTGGCGCGGACGGTCAAGAATCATCGCGGTGATCGCCTCCGGTTTGACGCCTTCGGCCTTGGCGAGGTTGACGATGTTTTCCTCGGCGGGTGCGTCGAGATCGACCACGTTTTTCGGATAGCCCGGGCCGACCGCGATTTTATCCATGTAGATATCGGGCGCTGCAACAGCGTGCCGTCCTGCGCCATGGCAAGAGTGGCAATGGCGCCTGGCATGTTCTTGGCACAGAGCGTTGTGCCCTCGAGCGGATCAACGGCGATGTCAACCTTCGGTCCGGATCCGGTGCCGACTTTCTCACCAATGAACAGCATCGGCGCTTCGTCCATCTCGCCTTCGCCGATCACCACCGTGCCGTCGATCGCAAGCCCGCTCAGTTCGCGGCGCATGGCCTCGACGGCGGCCTGATCCGACTTCTTTTCAGCGCCGCGCCCGCGCAATCGCGCGGCGGCCACTGCGGCCTGCTCCGTTACCCGCACGATTTCGAGCGACAGCGCGCGCCCAAGACCTGTGTGCTGACCTGCGTGCTGACCTGCGTGCTGACCTGTGTGCTGACCCGAGTGCTGGCCGGCCGGCTTCGACGACATGAGGCAATCTCCAGTGGCGACAAAGCTCTAGCGGCGCGGCGGCCTTTAGGCGCGTCAAGCGCGCTCGATGCGGATGACCTGTGGCCGTCCATAAACAACCCGATCCCGGCGCACCGCGGCAAGGGCCTTGTGGACGGCGTCCTCACTGGTCGCATAGGTGATCAGGATCACCGGCACGGCCTCCTCGGAACGCCCCGGCTGCGCGGCGCCGCGCGATCCGGCGTCGTGACGCTGCACGATCGACTCCAACGAAATCTTCTGCTGCGCCAGACGCCGCGCGATCGTGGCCGCCGTGCCCGGCCGGTCGCGGGCAAGAAGCCTGATGTAATAGCCGCCTTCGTGATGCTGCATTGGCGCCTTGCGGACTGCGGTCATGCGCGTGGCTGGTCGACCGAATGGCGGCGTGCGCACGCCGCGGGCAATATCGGCGAGATCGGCAATGATCGCCGAAGCGGTGGCTTCCCCACCGGCGCCAGGCCCGACCAGTGTGATGGGCGCGATGCCATCGGCATCAATCGTGACCGCGTTGGTGACACCCATGACTTGGGCGATGGCGGAATCCTTAGGCACCATGGTCGGATGCACGCGTTGCTCGATGCCTTCGGCAGTCTTCACCGCAACGCCCAAGAGCTTGACGCGGTAGCCAAGCTCGGCCGCTGCGTTGAGATCGGCAGGAGCGATCGAGGCAATGCCTTCGCTATAGACCGCGCGCGGATCGATCTTGGTGCCGAATGCCAGGCTCGCGAGAATGGCGAGCTTTTGCGCGGTGTCATGGCCTTCGATATCAAAGCTGGGATCGGCCTCGGCGTAACCGAGCCGCTGCGCTTCTTTGAGGCAATCGGCAAAACTCAACCGTTCTTGCTCCATGCGCGTGAGAATGTAATTGCAGGTGCCGTTAAGGATGCCGTAGATGCGCGTGAAGGTCGCGCCGTTGAGCCCCTCGCGCAGCGTCTTGACGATCGGAATGCCGCCGGCGACTGAGGCTTCGAAATTGAGCGCGACGCCATTGCGCTCCGCGAGCGCGGCAAGCCGTTGGCCATGCGCCGCGAGCAATGCCTTGTTTGCTGTCACGACAGGTTTGCCGGCAGTCAGCGCGGTCTCAACGGCAAGCTTGGCCGGACCGCCGGCGCCGCCGATGACTTCGACCAGCACATCGATTGCCGGATCGCGCGCCAGCGCCGCCGGGTCGCCGATCCAACGAAATTTGGCAGGATCAAAACCACGCTTTTTATGACGTGACCGCGCACTGATGGCGACGACCTCGATCGCGCGACCACACCGCGCAACCAGCTTGTCGCGGCCACGCTCAAGGAGTTGCACGACGGCGCTGCCGACCGTGCCGAGTCCGGCAAGACCGACTTTCAGCGGTTGTGCCATCACGCGTCGTCCGGATTGGATGGAATAAAGACGCCGCCAGTTTTGACCCTAGCGCCGCGTCGCCAGCGGAACGACGTTGTGCAGCATTTCCGGCCAGGTTTCAAGAAAGCGCCGGACGTTACGAGCCGCCTGACGAATGCGCTGTTCGTTCTCCACGAGCGCGATGCGGACGTGGCCCTCGCCGTGTTCGCCAAAACCGGCGCCGGGAGATACCGCGACTCCGGCCTTCTCAACCAGAAGCGTGGAGAATTCGACGCTGCCGAGAGTGCGGAAAGGTTCGGGTATCGGCGCCCAAGCGAACATCGAGGCCGAAGGTAGTGGCACCGGCCAGCCTGCTCTGCCGAAGGACTCTACGAGAGCATCGCGGCGGCGCCGGTATGTGGCGCGCATCTCCTTAATGCAGTCGTCCGGACCGTTGAGCGCCGCGGTCGCCGCTACTTGGATCGGCGTGAAGGCGCCATAATCCAGATAGGATTTCACCCGTCCCAGCGCAGCGATGATGCGCTCGTTGCCGACCGCAAAGCCGATCCGCCAGCCGGGCATCGAATAGGTCTTGGACATCGACGTGAATTCCACGGCGACATCCATCGCGCCAGGGACCTGCAGCACCGAGGGCGGCGGGTTGTTGTCGAAATAGACCTCGGCATAGGCGAGATCCGACAACACCAGGAGCGAATGCTTTTTGGCGAAGGCGACCAGTTCGCGATAGAAGTCGAGCGTCGCGACAGAGGCCGTCGGATTGGACGGGTAGCACACCACCACTGCAATCGGACGCGGAATGGAAAACAGAACCGCGCGCTCCAACGCGCCAAAGAACGCGTCATTGGCCTCGACCGGGACCGAGCGGATGGCGCCGCCTGCCATCAGGAAGCCGAATACGTGAATCGGGTAAGTGGGGTTTGGAACCACGATGATGTCGCCAGGCGCAGTGATCGCCTGCGCCACATTGGCGAAGCCCTCTTTTGACCCGAGCGTAGTGACAACCTGAGTTTCCGGATTGAGTTTTACGCCAAAGCGCCGCGCGTAATAGGCGGCTTGGGCGCGGCGCAGTCCAGCAATGCCGCGAGAAGCCGAATAGCGATCAGTGCGGGGCTTACCGACAGTCTCTTTCAGTTTCTCGACGACATGCGCCGGGGTCGGCAGGTCGGGATTACCCATGCCGAGGTCGATGATGTCGGCGCCGCCATTGCGGGCCACCGCCTTGGCGCGGTTGACCTGCTCAAAGACGTAAGGCGGCAAACGGCGGATGCGATAAAACTCTTCCATGGACAATCCGGACGCGTGATCTTCGATGAACCAATCTCACTACACTATGCGCGGACGATTATCACTTGGTTTCAGTGGTAGCCGTTGGCTCCGTTCCAAGCGTCTGCCGTGCGCTGACTGGGGTACTTGGCTGTGTTCTAGCCGCGGCCGGACCGGTGACCGGCTTTGCCGAAGGCTTGCCCGCGGAGTTGGCAGGGGAATTGGCCGAAGGCTTTGCCGCAGCCTTGATCGCAGACTTGGTCGCCGGATTGGTCGAGTTCTTGCCTTGAGCACCTTGGGATTCCGCGCTTAAGCGATCGCGCGCACTGATCAGATCTTCGGTGGCCTGCTGGACCTGGTTCGAGTCAAGCGGAGTATCGGTCCGCGGCGGCGGAATATCATGAACGGAAGGAAACAGTGAAGGGTAATCGGCGCCCGGCGAGCAAGCGGCGAGGACAAGGCAAGGGACGGCCGCGAGCACGACAAACGCGGCGGAGCGCCATGGCGCAAAACTTCCCGGCATGCGCGGAATCACGGTTGCGCGATGCACCTTGGTCTTATCCGAAATGGCTTTAACCCCCCGTTCCGCCCCAATGATTTACGACCATCAACTGAGACCCCGCACGAGCTGTCAAGTTAACCTGCTAATATGTCCAAAGCGGGACCGGCCGTTCCCGGCACCGACGATAGGCGCGGCAATGCCGCCGGAACACTCACTTGTAGGCCGTACATGAGTGAGCCATTTCTGCCTAAAGGGCCGCAGAATTGTTCGGCTACAGAGGAAACGCAGGTGCGAGCTCCATCGCAGGAGACGGCGCGGCAGACCCCACAGCCGCCGGCCGTCAAGGCAGCGGAACAGCAAGCGTTGGCTCCGATCCCGGCCAAGATCGGCACCGTCGACATCGAGCAGTTTTCGCGCAATCTGGCGCGGCTCGTCGAAGAAGGCGGCCGGGCGCTGGCTGCCTATCTCAAGCCGCGCGAGCAAGGCCACGAGGACAAGGAACTTGCCGACGAGATCACCGAAGTCGTCAAGACGCTGAGCGAGGTTGCGGAATACTGGCTGTCCGATCCGCAGCGCACCGTCGAGCTGCAAACGAGTCTTGGCAAAGCCTATCTCGATTTATGGGCATCGGCAGTCAGGCGGCTGGCCGGCGAACCCACCGCGCCCGTGGCAGCGCCGGCCGCGGGCGACAAGCGGTTCAGCGATCCGGAATGGTCGCAAAACCAGTTCTTCGATTTTCTCAAACAAACCTACCTTTTGACGGCGCAATGGGCCGACAAGCTCGTCGCGAATGCCGCCGATCTTAGTCCACATACCAGGCAGAAAGCCGAATTCTACGTACGCCAAATCACCAATGCGCTGGCGCCGACCAATTTCGTTCTGACCAATCCCGAACTTTTGCGCGAGACCCTGACATCGAATGCCGACAATCTGGTGCGCGGCATGCATATGCTTGCGGAGGACATCGAACGCGGCGGCGGGCATTTGAAAATCCGCCAGTCGGATTCCTCGATGTTCGAAGTGGGACGCAATCTGGCGGTCACGCCCGGCAAGGTGATTTACCAGAACGAGCTGATGCAGCTTATCCAATATGCGCCTTCAACCGAGACGGTTCTCAAGCGTCCGCTGCTGATTGTGCCGCCGTGGATCAACAAATTTTACGTGCTCGACCTCACCCCGGAAAAATCCTTCATCAAATGGTGCGTCGATCGGGGACTGACTGTGTTTTGTATTTCATGGGTCAATCCCGACGAACGGCTCGCGCAAAAGACCTTCGACGATTATGTGCGCCAAGGACCATTCGAGGCGCTGGACGCAATCAAGCAGGTCACCGGCGAAGACAAGGTCCACGCCATCGGCTATTGCGTCGGCGGCACCCTGCTTGGGATCACGCTCGCCGCGATGGCGGCGCGAGGCGACGAGCGGATCGCTTCGGCGACCCTATTCGCGGCTCAAGTCGACTTCACCTATGCCGGCGATCTGAAAGTATTCGTCGATGAGGAACAGGTCTCGGCCCTGGAAAAAAGAATGGCGGAACGCGGTTATCTTGACAGCCGCTCGATGGCGACCGTTTTCAACATGCTCCGCTCCAACGATTTGCTGTGGCCCTATGTCATCAACAATTATCTGAAGGGTAAAGCGCCCTTCCCGTTCGACCTCTTGTACTGGAATTCCGACGCGACGCGGATGCCGGCGGCCAATCACTCGTTCTACCTGCGCAACTGTTATCTCGATAACAGACTGGCAAAGAGAAAGATGACGATCGACAACACGCCGGTCGATCTCAAAAGGGTTAGGATTCCGATCTACAATCTGGCGACGCGCGAGGATCACATTGCGCCGGCCAAATCAGTGATGTTCGGCTCGAAGTTTTTCGGCGGCAACGTGAGATTCGTCGTTGCCGGATCCGGCCACATCGCCGGCGTGATCAATCCGCCGGACAAGAACAAGTATCAGTATTGGACCGGGCCGAAGCCGCGCAGCGCAGATATCGACGACTGGCTCGCCAAAGCAAAGGAGCATCCGGGTTCGTGGTGGCCGGATTGGCTGACTTGGATCACCAAGCAGAGCCCGACCGAGGTGCCGGCGCGCGTGCCGGGCGACGGTCCGCTCAAGCCAATCGAGGACGCGCCGGGAAACTACGTCAAGGTCCGGGATTAGAGGAAAGCAGCCCGTTCGCTGCGCCTCGACACTCCCTTCGTTGAATATCATTCACTCGACCAGCCGTTGTAGCTGCGTGTAACTTCGCGCTGCGGCTGGGAGACCCATTTTGAAAACGCGATTGTATTTTGCCCTCATCGCGCTTGCGATCCTGACGAGCTGCACAAAGAGCAACACAGCCGCTCGCGAGTCGGTCAATACTGAATTATTTGTTCGAAGACAGATGATCGAGGAGTCGAACGTCGGAAAAACGTTTTGGTTCGCAAGGGACGTGCTTCTTTGCGAGAAGCCGATGTTAGTCACTGCAACCAAATGTGACCCCGTTGAGAGGAACACTCGGCTGGAAGTGGAGAGCATCGAGCAGGGTTTCGATGAGGACAATGGCATGCGTCATTCAAACGGGATGGCGTTCTTCCGCATTAAGCTCGCTGATGGCAGGACGGGATACGTGCTCACCTCTTCATTTGACGGAGCAGCGACAACCATCGACCTGGAGCAGGCTGCAGCCGAGTGCAAGCGCCGCGCGCGGGTTGGAATGACAGCGAAACAAGTCCGCGCCACTTGCTGGGGTGAGCCAGACCATGTCGATCGGAAGGAGACCGCGCGAGGCGTTACCGAACGCTATGTCTATGACAGTGGTCGCGTCATTCTTCACAATGGTGTCGTGACCTCGGTCCAGATCAGCGGTACGCTACGCTAGCGCAATTTGCGCGCTCATAATGCAAGTGGGGGAGACGACCATGTCCACCGAATTATTCTGGCTCATGCTCACCGTGGCGATGACGGGCCTGGGTGCCTTACATCCTCGCTCGCATCATGGTGCGCGGGCTCATGGGCGCGATGGTCAATCCGAGCCCGAGCGACAAGGCCCAATCGCCGTGGGCGCGACGGATGATGGCGGCGCATGTCAATGCGGTGGAAAACCTGGTGATCTTTGCGCCGCTGGTTTTAACGGCGCGGGCGCTTGGCATCGCCACCGCCGTGACCGCGTTTGCCTGCGCGCTCTATTTCTGGTCGCGACTCGCCCATGTCGTGATCTACACGCTGGGCATTCCCGTGCTGCGCACGCTGTCCTTTGCCGCCGGCTTCGTGGCTCAAGTTTTGTTGGTGCTCGCGATCTTCAAGCTGATCTGAACGTCGCCGCCCGTGCTTTAGAAATCGCGTTCTGGTTTACGGAAATAACGCGACCTGCTCGAGGCCGGTGGTTTCCGGCAGGCCAAGCATGACGTTCATGTTCTGCACCGCCTGGCCCGAGGCGCCCTTGGTCAGGTTGTCGAGCGCGGAAACAATAATGGCGCGGCCGGCAACGCGATCGGCAACGACCCCGATGAAGGTCATGTTGGAGCCGCGCACGTGCCGGGTCTGCGGCGTCCGGCCAAACGGCAGCACATGGACGAACGGCTCCGGTGTGTAAACTTTCGCAAGGTGCGCATGAAGATCCTGCGGCGAGGCTTTGCCGCTGCGGACGTAGATGGTCGCCAGGATGCCGCGGTTCATCGGCACAAGGTGCGGCGTGAAGCTGACAATGATCTCGCGGCCGGCGGCACGGGAAAATTCCTGGTCGAGTTCGGCCATGTGGCGATGATGGCCGACGCCGTAGGCATGAAAGCCTTCGGACACTTCCGCAAACACCATGTCTTCGCGCGCCGCCCTGCCCGCCCCAGTCATGCCCGACTTCGCGTCGATCACGATCTCGTCCGGATCGATGAGTTTGGCCTTGAGAAGCGGAATCAAAGGCAGCTCGGCGCAGGTGGTGTAGCAGCCTGGATTGGCAACGAGCCGCGCGCTCTTGATCTGGTCTCGATAAACCTCGGTGAGGCCGTACACCGCTTCGCCCTGCAGGTCGGGCGCGACATGAGCGTGCCCGTACCAGCGGGCATAGGCCGCAGGATCGCTTAACCGAAAATCAGCCGACAGGTCGATCACTTTGGTGCGCGACGCACGGATGAGCAGATCCTTGATCACCTTCTGCGTCGTGCCGTGCGGCAGCGCGCAGAACGCAAAGTCGAGGCCGAGCTTCGCCCAGTTGGCGTCCTCGATTGCGCTCAGTGTCGGCAGCGCAAAGGGAGAAAATTGCGCGAAAACCTCCGCCATCGTCTTGCCAGCGCGGCGTTCGGCCGTCAGCAGCACGATTTGTGCCTTCGGATGGCACAACAATAGGCGCACCAGTTCGGCGCCGGTATAACCGGATGCGCCGAGTATGCCGATTTTCGTCTTCGCGGGACCGCTTCCTGCCGACATTGCGTGGAATCCTTGGACCTTGCGCTATAGGGGTGCGCCGGGCCGAATCCGCGAAAGTTTATCAGAGAAAGTGCCGCGGACCCGGCGGCACGATGAAAGGCTAGACGCGAGCGCGCACGCGGGCGCGACGTCGCCGAACCTCGCGGCGGCGTCGCCACTTGGAAAAAATCGCGCGGGCTAATGACCTGTTCATGGGCGGCGATATAAGGCCCAAAGCGTCCAGGGTCAAATGGCCAAAACCCGACACCGCCACGATGCTGCTCGCGGCTTGGCATTCATGCTTTTGCCGCGCCGATGGCATAGTTGGATGGAGCGTCGGGGCTGATTCGCCGCCGTCCATCGCCATTGCACCGGGCGGCAGCAGGCGCCACATCCAGTTGGGACTAGCCGTGGGAAAGACCGCAAAATCATCGAAAATGCCCGACCTTTTTGCCGACGCGCCGAAGGCGCGCCGCGATAGCGCGCGCCGTGGCGGCTCCCGCGCGCCTGCGGGAGATGCCGGATATACCGCCAAGCACATCGAGGTTCTGGAGGGGCTCGAACCGGTGCGCCGGCGGCCGGGCATGTATATCGGCGGCACCGACGAGAAGGCGCTGCATCACCTGTTCGCAGAAGTGATCGACAACGCCATGGACGAAGCACTCGCCGGCCATGCCGATTGGATCGAGGTGGAAATGGCGGCGGACGGTTTCGTCACGGTCACCGACAACGGCCGCGGCATTCCCGTCGACCCGCATCCGAAGTTCAAGAACAAGTCGGCCCTTGAAGTGATCATGTGTACGCTACACGCCGGCGGCAAATTCGATTCCAAGGTCTACGAGACTTCTGGCGGCCTCCACGGGGTCGGCGTGTCGGTGGCGAATGCGCTTTCGGAGCGCATGGAAGTCGAGGTCGCGCGCGGCCAGCGCCTTTACCGGATGGCTTTCGAGCGCGGCAAGCCGAAGACCAAATTGCAGGATGCCGGCAAGGCGCCGAACCGCCGCGGCACCAAGGTCCGTTTCCGGCCGGACCCGGAAATCTTCGGAGCAAAAGCGCATTTCCGGCCGGAGCGCGTTTTCAAGATGACGCGTTCGAAGGCTTATCTGTTCGGCGGCGTGGAAATCCGCTGGTCTTGCGCCAAAGAGCTCCTTCGTGGTGTCGAAGATGTGCCCGAACAGGCCACGTTCCATTTCGCCGATGGGCTTAAGGACTATTTGTCCGAAACGCTTGCCAGCGCCACACTTGTCCATCCCGACATTTTCACCGGCAGCGCCGGCAAGATCGGCGCGCACGGCGCGGTGCAATGGGCCGTTGGCTGGACTGCCGATGCCGACGGCTTTCTCAATTCCTACTGCAACACCATCCCAACGCCGGACGGCGGCACCCATGAATCGGGACTGCGCGCGGCATTGACGCGCGGCCTCAAAGATCACGCCGACCGCATCGGCCAGGGCAAACGCGCTGCCGCCATCACCAGCGACGATGTCATGGTCGGCGCCGGCGCACTGCTTTCGGTGTTTATCCGCGAACCGGAATTCCAGGGCCAGACCAAGGATCGGCTCGCCACCGCCGAGGCGCAGCGCCTGGTCGAGCAGGCGATTAAAGATCCGTTCGACCACTGGCTCGCCGGGCATCCGACCGCCGCCAACAAGCTCCTTGATTTCGTCGTCGAGCGCGCCGAGGAGCGCATTCGCCGCCGCCAGGAAAAGGACATCGCGCGCAAGTCCGCGGTGCGCAAACTCCGCCTTCCCGGCAAGCTTGCCGATTGCACCAACACCGCGGCCGAAGGCGCCGAACTCTTCGTCGTCGAGGGCGACAGCGCTGGCGGCTCGGCCAAGCAGGCGCGCGATCGCGCTTCACAGGCAATACTGCCGTTGCGCGGCAAGATTCTCAACGTCGCTTCGGCCGGCAAGGACAAGCTCGCGCAAAACCAGCAGCTCGCTGACCTCGTTCAGGCGCTCGGCTGCGGCACCGGCGTGCACTATCGCGACGAAGATCTGCGCTATGGCAGCGTCATTGTCATGACCGACGCCGACGTCGATGGTGCACATATTGCTTCGCTCCTGATCACTTTTTTTTACCGGCAGATGCCGCAGCTCATTGAAAAAGGTCATCTTTATCTTGCCGTGCCGCCGCTCTACCGGCTGTCGCATGGCGGCAAGATCCTTTATGCCCGCAACGACAAGCACCGCGACGAGATCCTCAAGAAAGAATTTCACGCCAATGCCAAGGTGGAGGTGAGCCGCTTCAAGGGCCTCGGCGAGATGATGGCGGCGCAACTCAAAGAGACCACGATGGACCCGAGAAAGCGCACGCTCTTACGCGTGGCGCTCATTGCCGACGATCGCAAAGACACGGAAAAGTCTGTCGAGCGGCTCATGGGCACCAAGGCCGAGGCGCGTTTCGAGTTTATTCAGGAACGCGCTGAATTCGCCGACGAGGCGGCGCTCGACGTTTGAAGGCTAAGAGAGTCACCCAGCCTCGTTGCCAGCCTCTTCGTGATAACGCGCAAATTTCGGATGGATGCTGCGATTACGGACGCGACCGGCAGTCGCCTCTTCATCGCTCGCACCGAACATTTCGCACGGATAGCGATGGCAGAAGGAAGTCCAGCCCGTCGTATGAAGTTCGTCGGTGTACAACACCTCGCCCCAGATATAGAAATAGCCTGCGAGTTTTAGCGGCTCGTCGCGATCCAATTGGTCGGCGGGGATCGGGTAACCTTCATTGGAAACGAACTCCATTTTTGCTCCCGGCTGTAAAACGGTGGGAGAGATGCGCGGCGTTCCGATCGCAAAATCCCTTCGCGCTGCATCGGCATCCAATGCGATGGTGGAATAGATCGAAACGTCCCTGGCTGGAATCTTGCCGATATTCCGGACCTTAAGCCGTCCGACTAGCAGATTGTGGCCGGCATACTCGGTTATCCCGAGCGGTTCGACGCTGACATAGGCGCGCAGTTCCCTTCGGGACCTTTGCTCGGCATGCTGCAACGTCCAGTTCGTGACCGTCCAGAGCTTTTGAGTGGATCGCCACAGACGGGCCGTGAAGATCGCCAGAACCGCGGTGAATATCGCGATTATCAGCGCGGCCCAATTGTTGGCGCGCGCGGCAGCGCGCGAAGCGAGATCGAAAGTTTGAGACGGCCAGGCGCGGATTTCGTCGTAGCTCAAACAATGATCTGTAACGTTCGCGTCCTGGCAGATCGGAACCGAAAACCCTGACGCCGCCCACCACGAAACCCAAATAGCGGCGCCGACAACGCCCACGGCGAGCCAAAAAAGAAACCGCCAGCCTTTGCGCATAGCCCCCGCCGTGCCGAAGATCCCGCCGCGGCATTTCGGACTGTAAAGGCGGCAACATTGAGGGGCCGCCCTCTACGATCAGTTCCGCTGCGTTAACTCTCCGGGGCTTTCACTCCCGCTCGAATAGGGTATCGGCGGCCGTAATCAGCTTGGTATCCGGATGCGCGGCGCAATAGGCGCCAAGTTTTTTGGCATTGGCGCCCAATTGATCCGTGTCGATGACCGGTGGGTCGTCTTCGCCGCGATAGTAACCATCAAGCCAAGCGAGAATAAGCGTGTTCTCGTCCCTGTTCGCGGACTGGAACTGTTTGCAGGTCCAGGTGGAAAGGTCGATTTCGTTCGCCTTTGCCGGCGCGCTCCATGCCAGGATAGCTGCGCCAACTATCGTAGCCGCAGTTCTCATCGCGCCCCTTAGCGATCATTCCTCGAACGTCAGGTTCGCGGCTTTCACCACATCGCGGACCTTTACGATGTCATCTTCGACAATGCGGCGGAAGTCGTCCGGCGGGCCGCCGCCCGGCGCGACCGCGAGATTTTTCAGTTTCGCCGAAACTTCGGGATCGCGGATCGATTGGCTCAGCGCCTTTTCCAGTTTGGCAGTAATCGCGGGCGGTGTCGCCGCCGGCACAAAGATGCCGCTCCAGCCTTGCATATCGACGTTGGGATAGCCGGCTTCGGCCATGCTTGGCACATCCGGTAGTTCCGCCAAGCGCTCGGACCCGGTCACAGCGAGCGCCTTGACCTTGCCGGCCTTGACCTGCGGCACGGTCGGCGGCGGATCGGCGATCGCGGCCATGGTCTGGCCTTCGATCACGCTGAGGATCATTTCGTTGCTGCTCTTGTAGGGGATCATCACGCCCGGCATGCCGGACTTCAATTTCAACTGCTCCATAGCGATCGTGAAGAGCGGCGATGTGCTCGGATAATTGGCTTTGTTCGGATGCTGTTTTGCCCATTCCACCAATTCTTTGACGTTGCGTGACGGATTGTCGGCCCCGACCGCCAGAATCAGCGGAAAGCTTCCAATCATGGCGAGCGGTCGAAGTGTCTTGGTCGGGTGATATTTCAAATCCGGATAGATGGCGGCGGCGATCGACATGGCGCCGACCGCGCCAACCAAAAGTGTATAGCCGTCGGCAGGCTGATTGGAGACATACTCCCCTGAAAGCCGGCCACCGGCGCCGGCGCGGTTTTCGACCACGACGGGCTTGCCGAGGATCTCCGAAAGCTTGGCCCCGGCCAGGCGGGCAAAAATGTCGTTGCCGCCGCCCGCGGCGAATCCCACGATTAAGCGCACCGGCCGGTTCGGATAATCGCTTTGTGCGCGCGCCGATGCAGGGAGCATGGCTGCAGCAGCCGGCGCCGCGATTGTGCCAAGGACCGAGCGTCGTGAGAAATAACGCATCGAATTTCCTCCATCGGGTTATGCCATTTTCGGCGAGACCTCGCGCTTTACCCATTCATCCAGTCGACGAGCGCGGCTGTCACTTTCTCCGGTTGTTCAAGGGTCGACAGGTGCCCGCAATCGGCGATTACCGACAGACGCGCGCCGCCGATTGCTCCTGCGATTTCGCGCGCAAGCTCGGGCGGCGTCGCCTCATCGGCGTCGCCGACAAGGACCAGTGTCGGACATTTGACCGCACCAAGCCCAGGCCGCGAATCCGGCCGGGCCATAATCGCCTGCTGTTGACGCAAGAAGGCTTCGACGCCGGTTTCCGCGGCCATCGTGCGTACCGTCTGCTTCAAGCCGGCATCGTTGTGGCGATCGCGGTGAACGTAAATTGGAAAAGCGATATCCGGCACCTCGGCATAACGGCCGCTCTTGGCGAGGGCGATCACGACCTTGCGCCGCTCCGTCTGCTCCGGCGTCTCGGCGCGTGCGCCGGTATCGAGGAGCGCAAGCTTGGCCACCCGTTGCGGAGCTTGGCGCATGATTTCGAACGCGATGTAGCCGCCCATCGATAGGCCCGCGAGCGCAAAGCGCGGCGGGGCTGCCGCCAGGATGCGTCGCGCGATGGCCGCCATGTTGTCGTCGCGGGTATGGTCCGCGACCGTGACCGGGCCAAACCGCCACAAGGCCGGAATCTGGTCGGCATAAAGCCGCGCCGAGCAGGTCAATCCTGGAATGAGCACGATCGGCAGCGGGTCTGGCATTGGCGGGAACTCTCCGCGCGGGGCGCGGCAGATTACCGGCTGGTCAGAAAAAGTGAAGCAATCCGATTAACTTGCTGCGCTGCGGATAGGGCTTTCAGGTTGACTTTCAGCCAATCGCTCATATGTTGCGGGCACGCCAATAGGGCAGATTCGATCGCCGGGCGCATATTTTCGCTCCTTAGCTGAAAAGGTGCTGGCCGGGATCTTTGAGGGTTTATGTCGTTTTCCAATCTCGGCTTGTCCGAAAAAGTCGTTTCCGCCGTCGCTGCGGCTGGTTACAAGGCTCCCACTCCAATCCAGGAACAAGCAATTCCCCACGTGCTCGCACGTCGCGACGTGTTGGGAATTGCGCAAACCGGCACCGGTAAGACGGCGGCTTTCACGCTGCCGATGCTGACCGTGCTGGAAGGCGGGCGCGCTCGCGCCCGCATGCCGCGCACGCTCATTCTCGAGCCGACCCGCGAGCTCGCGGCGCAGGTCGAGGAAAGTTTTGCCAAGTACGGCGCCAACCACAAACTCAACGTGGCGCTCTTGATCGGCGGGGTGTCATTCGACGACCAGGATGTGAAGCTCACACGCGGCGTCGACGTGCTGATCGCGACCCCCGGTCGCTTACTGGATCATTTCGAACGCGGACGCCTTCTGCTGACCGGCGTCGAGCTGTTGGTGATCGATGAAGCCGACCGCATGCTCGATATGGGCTTCATTCCCGACATCGAACGCATCTGCAAGCTGGTCCCGTTCACGCGGCAGACGTTGTTTTTCACGGCGACCATGCCGCCCGAGATCCGCCGCATCACCGAGCAGTTCCTGCACAATCCAGTCCGCGTCGAGGTCTCCCGGCCGGCAACAACCGTCGCCACGACCACGCAGCTCATCATCAAATCGGGCCGCGAGCCGCACGACAAACGCGATACTTTGCGCCGGCTGATCCGGTCCGCCGAAGGCCTGAAAAACGCGATCATTTTCTGCAACCGCAAGCGTGACGTCGCCACGCTGTTCCGCTCGCTGCTGCGTCACGGCTTTTCAGTCCAGGCGCTGCACGGCGACATGGATCAACCTGCGCGCATGGCCGCGCTCGAAAAGTTCCGCAACGGCGAGGTGACGCTCTTGGTCGCTTCCGATGTCGCCGCGCGCGGGCTCGATATTCCTGACGTCAGTCACATTTATAATTTCGACGTGCCGCATCACCCGGATGACTATGTGCACCGGATCGGCCGCACCGGGCGCGCCGGCCGCAGCGGCACCGCAATCACCATCGTGGCGGGCGCCAATGACGTTAAAGCGGTGGCCGCGATCGAGAAACTGATCGGGCAGCCTGTTCCGATTATGGAAAAGCTGCCTGGCCCGCCGCTGCCCCCTCAGCATCGGGTCGCCGAGCGGCCACATGGCCATCATCATGCCGGACGCAAGGGTCCGCTCGTGCGCAGCGAAGAGTCGCGCGCGCGCCGCGCGCCGCCGCCCTCCCCGCGTCCGCGCCACGAAGACACGGACACCAGCCATTTGCCGGCATTCCTGTTGCGGCCCGTGAAGATCTGATTTCCTAAGCACCAATCGCGCCGCGGACCAGGTCGCCAGACTCGGTCCTAAATTACTTCGCGGTCAGCTTCTCGATCAACGCGCCCAGCAGCGCGCTAAGCGTGTCGATCTGCTTCGGCGACAAATGATCACCGATCGCTACTTGGATCGCAGGCCCGTAGACCGACCATATGCGCCGCCGCAGCGTCTTGCCGCTGCAGTGATGACGATGGCTTGGCCGCGGCGATCGTCAGGCGCTATCGACGCGTCCCTCGGTGCGTAGCGCGGTCACGACCGACTACGACGTCCGACTTTGGACATTTTTGCAGGCGCGGAATTCACACTTGTCGCGCACTATCGCGCACAGCACGAAAGCGGCAGAGGCGGAGACCGACGTGGTGCGACCAAGCTCCGACCGCACCGGCGTTCCTTAAGCTGCATTGAGGATTACGGCGCCACGCCGGTCGCCGGTTCAAGC